>NZ_JBNAIK010000005.1:0-105119 GCF_052048155.1 Candidatus Pelagibacter sp. HIMB109 | reverse complement strand
GATAATTTTTTTAAAGTATAATGAAATACAAAATTATTATTTTTGAATGGTGATAAGATTTGAATTTCTTTCCATGAATTATTTAATTCTATAATCAATTTATCAAATAATTCATCAATGTTTGTTTGGTTAAATTCTTTAAGTTTAAATTTTTTCGAAAATTTTAATTCATTAAATTGGTATTTGACAAAAAAATTTTCTTTTTCTTTATCTAAATCGTGGTCTAAAACTATAAATATAAAATCTCTAACACCATAATTCGCTGTTAATCGATCAACTCTGGTAATTTGATAAGATTTTGAATCTATTTCTTTTAAAAAATTAATATCAGTCAAATCCCTATTTGGAGGAAACGCATTAATAAGATTATTTGATTTTTTACTCCAGTTTTTTTCAAAACTGTCATTTAACCAATAATTTATTTCATTATTTTTCTTTTCAACAACTATAGTTAGAACAGGATCACTTTTAAAATTTATATATTTAATATTTTGTGATTTTAATAAATCATCAATTTTAAATTTATCAAATTCAATTTTGCATATAACTTCATAGACTTTATCTGTTTTCAATTCATCTTTGACAATAAAATATTTAAAATAATTTTGATAATTATTAATTTTTTTAATATTCTTATAATCTGACTGAATTGTAATTGATTTTAAAAAGTCATTTAATGATTTTTTCTTTATATCCTCAATAACTTTATTTCTATTATTTTTTATTTTTTTTAGTGATGTTTTAAAAGAATAATTATCAACAATATAAATACTAGAGTTTGCCTTAACAGAGAATAATATTACAAACATCAATGTTAAAAATATTTTAAATAAATGCATAAAAAGACCTTAACATACAAGCAAAGTGGAGTTGATACATCAAATACTAATAAATTGGTAAAATATATATCAAACCTATCTAATAAAACAAAAATTAAAGGGTCAAGATTATCTGGTTTTAAAAATATTGGAGGCTTTGGCTCCTTATTTGATTTAAAGCCTCACAAAATTAAAAATCCTGTTTTAGTTTCAGCTACTGACGGCGTTGGTACCAAATTAGAGTTGGCAAATAAATTAAATAAATTTGATACAATTGGAATAGATCTGGTAGCGATGTGCGTTAATGATCTGATCGTTCAAGGTGCAAGACCGTTATTTTTTTTAGATTACATTGCAATAGGAAAAGTTGAAAAAAATAAATACAAAAAGTTATTAAAAGGAATTGCTAAAGGCTGTGAAATTTCAAAATGTTATTTAGCTGGAGGAGAAACAGCTGAAATGCCAGGTATATATTCAAAAAATAAGTTTGATATGGCAGGTTTTTCAGTTGGAATAGTGGACAAATCTAAAATTTTGTACGGAAAAAAAATACAAAAAGATAATTTAATTTTAGCTATTCCATCTTCAGGATTACATTCAAATGGTTTTTCGCTTGTTAGACATGTATTGAAATTAAAAAAAATTAAAAATAAAAATATCCTAAAAAAATTATTAGAACCTACAAAAATTTATACGAATGAAGTTTTGAAACTCCACTCAAAAAATTTATTAAATGGATGCTGTAATATTACAGGTGGTGGTATCACTGAAAATTTACCAAGAGTATTACCAAAAGGAAAGGCTGCTGTGATAGATTTAGATAAAATTAAAACCTTAAAAATCTTTAAATTTTTAAAACAAAGCAATATCTCTGATAATGAAATGTTAAAAACATTCAATTGCGGGGTAGGATTTTGCCTTATAATAAATGAAAAAAATCTAAAAAAAGTACAGAGTTTTTTTAAAACTAAATATAAACCCTACCCAATTGGTAAAATTATGAATTCAAATAATAAAAAAATTATTTTTAATGGTAACATTAAGTTCTAAATTAAAAGTAGCTGTATTTATTTCTGGAAGAGGTTCGAATCTAAAAGCTTTAATCAAAAGTTCTAAGCTTAAAAAAAGCAAATACCAAGTTAGCCTTGTATTATCTAATAAATTAAATGCAAAAGGGTTGGATTTTGCAAAAAAAAATAAGATTAAAAATTACTTCATTGAAAAAAAGCTATCTACTTTTGAAAATAAAGCATTGAGACTAATTAAAATAAATAAGATTAAAATAATATGCTTGGCTGGATTTATGAGAATACTATCTTCAAATTTTATAAAAAAAGCAGGTATACCAATATTGAATATTCACCCCTCTCTCCTACCAAAACTAAAAGGTCTAAATACTCACGAAAGAGCTATTAAGGCAAAATATAAATTTTCTGGATGTACAGTCCATCATGTAAATGAAAAGCTAGACTCTGGTAAAATAATAATTCAAAAAAAAATTAAAATTCTTAAATCAGATAATCCAAAAACTTTGGCAAAGAAAATTTTAAAATTAGAGCACATAGCTTATGCTGAGGCTCTTGAAAAAATAATTTAATCTTTAAAAAATAGATCTATTTCAATTTTAGCATTTTCAATAGAATCTGATCCGTGAACTGAGTTTTTATCTATTGAAATTGCATATAAATTTCTAATCGTACCGGGTTTTGCATCTTTTGGATTTGTTGCACCCATTAAATCTCTATTTTTTTGAACTGCATTATCTCCCTTTAAAACCATTGCAACTAATGGACCAGAACTTATGTAACTGCACAAATCATTAAAGAAAGGTTTGTCAGAATGGACAGAATAAAATGTTTTTGCAAAATCCATATCAACGTGAATTTTTTTCATCTTTTCAATTATTAGATTATTTTCTTCAAAAATTTGTATTATTTTTCCGATCAAGTTTCTTTCTACAGCATCTGGTTTAATTAATGACAATGTCTGTTCACTCATAATACTCCTCCACTAATCTATTTAAAAGTTTTACTCCATAACCTGTTGCTCCTAATGGAATAGTTTTTGTCGTTTTTTTTGTCCAAGCCATACCAGCAATATCTAAGTGTGCCCATGGCGTTTTATTTAACACAAATCGTTGCAAAAATTGAGCCGCAGTGATTGATCCAGCTCCACCAGAGTAATTTATATTTTGGACATCAGCAATTTGAGAGTCAATTAATGCGTCAAAATTTTTATTCAATGGTAGTCTCCATGCCTTCTCATTATCTTTGTAGCCAACTTTGTTTATTCTATCTGCAAGTTGATCATTATTTGAAAATAAACCTGCATACTCATTACCTAAAGAGATAATTATAGCCCCAGTTAATGTAGCCAAATTAATCATGAATTTAGGTTTAAATCTTTTTTCAACATAGGTTAATAAATCAGCAAGAACAAGTCTACCTTCTGCATCGGTATTAAAAATTTCAATAGTTTTACCACTAAATGACTTGACTACATCACCTGGTCTTTGTGCATTACCATCGGGCATGTTTTCGACTAGGCCAATAATTCCAATTGCATTCACTTTAGCCTTTCTGCAAGCTAAGGTTTTCATCAAACCAGTTACTGTTCCTGCTCCAGCCATATCATACTTCATTTCTTCCATAAATCTTGCTGGTTTAAGAGAAATTCCACCTGTATCAAAACAAACACCCTTGCCAATAAAAGCTAGAGGTTTTGAATTTTTTTTACCACCATTCCATCTCATTATTGCTACATAACTTTTGTTCGCACTGCCTTGACCAACGCCCAACAAAGCATTCATACCAATTTTTTTTAATCTATCTTCATTCAATATTTCAATTTTTAAACCGAATTTACCTAGTTTTTTTACCTCATTTGAAAATTTACCTGGATTCAGTATATTAGAAGGAGTAGTTACTAAATCTCTTGTTAAACTAACACCTAAAAAAACATTCATCGCATCCACAATTGATTTTTTCAAAAAAGATTTATTTGGATGTACTAAAACTATTTTTATTATTTTTTTTTGATTCAATTGATCTGTTTTGTAATTTTTAAAAGCATAATTTCTCAATAACATACCAAGTAAGATATTTTTGATAATAGAGTTCTTAATAAATAATTTCGGAAGACTATCGAGAGATAATTCAATTTCATTTTTTTTTAACTTTATTGCCTCTTCAATTATTAACCCTCCTAACTCTTGATATTCAAAATCATTTTTCCTTTCTTCTAGATTAAAGAAAAACAGATTTGCAAATTTTGATTTTTTTAGATGAGATACAAATGTATAGCCTCTTTTATTTTTAGATGCTTTTATTTTTAAATCATCAGCAGTTTTTAAATCAAAAACTGTTTTAAGATTTTTTAAATTTGAATTTTTGTTAACTAAAATAGCCCTAAAATCAAAGTTTTGACTATATTTTGTTGAAATACTAAACATATAAATTACAACGGTTAATACACATTAAATGGTTAAAAACAAGATATTCCAATATTTTTTTATTGAGTTTTTTAAAATTTTTATCCTTGTCTCGTTATCATTCTCTTTGCTAGTATGGTTTTCTCAAGCTGCAAGATTATTAAGTCTCATAACAGAATTTGGAAATCCTGTTTCTATTTATGTAAAATATCTAATTTTTAGTTATCCGAAAATTTTAGACAATACATATTTGTTGAATTTTATTATCTCATTATTTTTTTTATTTGCTAAATTAGATAGCCAGAATGAAATGCAAATTTATTGGCTTTCTGGAATAAGCAAATTAAAGATATACTCAATTTGTATATATATTGGATTACTAGCACTAATTATAAATATCATTTTATCAAATTTTATTGCTCCTTGGAGTTCTTATCAAGGTAGACTACTTTTGGGTAATTCAAAATTCACTCTGATTAATGCCTTGGTAAAAGAAAAAAACTTTAATTCTCCTTTGGGAGGACTAACAATATTTGTAGAAAAAAATGATAAAAAAGGCAATCTAAGAGGAATTTTTATATATGAAAAATCAAGAACGATTACCGCAGCCAGCGGGGAAGTTCTTTCAGATGGAAATACATCATACTTAAATTTATACAATGGTACTACGCAAGAAAAAACTAAAAACTCAGTTAATTTTATAAAATTTAAAAAAACAACTTTTGATTTTTCAAAATATCAACTTCAAAATACAAGCTATCCAAAATTTAATGAGCGAAATTTTAATTGGTTAATAACAAATTTAGACAATAAACAAATTCCTGAAAATAGAAAAAAAGAAATTAGAGAAGAAATCAATACAAGAATAATAAAACCTTTTCTAATAATTGCTTTAACAAGTTTAATAAGTTTTTTAATTTTTTCAAATAATGAAAAAATTAATTCGAAAAAATTAAAATTTTTTATTTTTTTTGGATCAATTTCCTTGCTGATTTTAAATCAAATAGCTCTAGGGATGAGCGGAAAAAATATAAATTCAAGTTATGCATATCTCTCTATTTTATTAATGCTGATAGCTATTATTAATTTATTCTTTTTTCAGCAAATTAAAAATGAAAATAAGTTATGAAAAGATATACGCCAAAAATTTTAATAAAATACCTTATTCAAGAATTTGCTTTTTCGTTATTAATATTTACGTGTATTTTTTCTTCTTTAATTATACTTACTACATTTGTTGAAGAATTAATCTTTTTCAAAGAAAAGGAAATTGATAATAATTTTTTTTTAAAGATTTTTATTTTAACATTAATCAAATCTCCAACACTGATTTTTAATTTTTCTCCTTTTATTTTTCTTTTTTCAGGTATTTTTTTTTACGTTAAATTTTTGAAAAACAATGAAATAAGTCCAATGAGCTTATCAGGATTTTCATTAAACTTTATAACACTGGTGCCAGCTATATTTTCTTTTTTTTTAGGTATTATAATTATTACTGTATTTACACCTGTTACATCACAATTATCTAAATATTATGAAAGTGTTAAGCAAAAATATTCAGATAATGATAATTTACTAATTATGAGCAACACCGGTATATGGATAAAAGAAAACAAAGGTGTGGAAAAATTAATAATTAGAGCTGATAGAAACACTGAAGAAAATTTCTCTAAACTTAAAAACATTACAATATATATATTTAATAATGAAATATTTAAAGAAAGGATCGCAGGTGAACAAGCTACTATAAAAAATAATGAATGGCATTTACATAATGTAAATATTACCTCAGAAACATCTGTCAGGAGTTTAAAAAATTATATTTATACTAGTGCAATTAATTTGGGGAAATTAAAAAGTTATTTTAGTAATTCAGACATTTATTCAATCTGGAACATTAATAGCCAGTTAGAAGAAATAAGAGACAGGGGTTATTATGGTCAAGAGTTAATTATTAAACTCAATAAACAATTATCATTACCTTTTTTATTATTTTCAATGATTATTATTTCTACTATTTTTACAATAAAGGTAAATTATAGTTTTAATAATTTTATTTATATATTTTTAGGTATTTTAATTGGTATTGTTGTTTACTTTTTCAATGATTTATCAATTGCTTTGGGGGAAAGTGGAAAAATACCTCTCATTTTATCTGTTTGGATGCCGGTTATATTGCTAATGATTTATTCTATTTATAGTTTAATAAGAAGCTATGATTAATTTTTTTTCAATTATTCGTAAAATATTTTTAATACTTTTTATTTTTTCAATATTCATTCCTATAAAAAAAGTACAAGGTAATGAATTATTTGAAATAAAAGCAAAAAAAATTGAATATGATGATGCCAAAAATTTAATTAAAGCAGATGGAAATGCTAATGCAATACACTCGTCTGGAAAGAAAATTTATGCAGACCAAATTTTATACTATAGAAATAAAAATTTAATTATAACAAAAAATAATTCCAAATATATTGATGGTGAAAATATTTTAACTGCTAATACTTTTACATATAACGCAAATAACAAAGTTATAGAAGCTATAGGTAACGTAGTTTTAATAGATAAAGAAGATAATAAATTTTTTTTCAATAGTTTTAAGTACAATGAAAATACTCAAATAGGGTATGGGAACGAAATTGAAGCCAATATATCGGATGGATCTTTTTTATCTTCAAAAAAAATCATAATAAACAAAAAAAATAATATAACAAATTTGAATGCTGCAAAATTTACAACATGTTCAAATGTAAAAAATAATAAAAATGAGTTTTGCCCATCATGGTCTTTGAACAGTAAAAAGATCATTCACGATAAAAATAAAAAAAGAGTTACTCATAAAAATGCAGTTTTAAAATTAAAAAAAATACCAGTTTTTTACTCTCCATATATTTCTCATCCTGATCCATCAGTAAAGAGACAGAGTGGATTTTTGCCACCTGTGGCAAAAACTTTAACAAATATTGGGAGAACAATCCAAATTCCTTATTTTTGGGCAATTAATGATGATAAAGACCTTACACTAACACCAACGTACTATTCTGATGAATATGATTTTCTTAGGTCGTCTTATAGACAAGCTTTTAAAAATGGCAGTCTCATAATAGAAAATGGCTATTCAAAAGGTTACAAAAATCTTAATAAAACAGGCCGTACAAAAGGATCTAGGAACTATTTATTTGCAAATTACAGTGGAAATATTCCAAGTACTTTATTTAATGAAAATCAAATAGAATTTAAATTACAGAGAGTATCACAGCAAAATTTTTTAAGAGTAAATAAAATAAATACTAAATTATTTAAAAATGATATTAGATCATTGGAAAATAGTTTTCAGATTTCAGGAAGTGACTCTAATAAAAGATTTAGTACCAAAATTGGTGTTTTTGAAAACTTGGATATATCAGACAATAGTAAGTATACCTATTATCTTCCAGATGGAGTTTTTTCATTAAATAAAAAATTTGCTAATTTTAATTCTAATTTTAATACTTTATTTCAAGGAAAAAAATTCTCAAAAAATCAAAAGCAATTTAAAATTAGAAATAATATATCATTTGATAGCAAGGGAATAGTTTTTAAAAATAATGGAATTAGCTCTGTAGCAAAACTTTCACTCTACAATAATAATATTTATAATGATGATGTTTCAAATCAAAAAGATAATACTAATATTGATAATTACTTTACTTTTGCTTTAGATAACACACTGCCATTTGTAAAATTCTCAAAGAATTCTTATCAGATTCTAACTCCAAGAATTTTTTTAAAATACACAAGTGGAAAAATGCTAAATGCTTATGACAGTGAAAAGCTATTAAATTTTTCTGATGTTTTTTCCATGAATAGAACTAATAACCTTGATACCCCCGAGGTTGGAGCTAGTATAGGTCATGGTTTTGACTATACATTCAATAAGAATAAAAAAAATTCAAATTTTACAAAGATAACAACAAGTTTGGGCTTAGGGCAAGTTTTAAGAAAAGATAGAGAAAAATTAATGCCTAATAAATCGTCTTTAAATAATTCTTCCTCAGATATAGTTGGATACTTTAAATATAGTTTAAATGGTGATGAGGTAGATTTGAATATAAGGAATGAGGATAAAATTAGTTTTCTTAGTAATTTTAAAAATAATAATTTAACAATAAATCATAATTTTAATATTGAAAATGATTTTTCAGAGATGGTAAGCAATAATACAATATTATCTGGTAGTTATAATAAATTTTATACTGCATTAAAGTTTGAAGAAAAAAACAACCATGTGGGTTCTGAAAAGAGTGGCTCGATAAATATAAAAAAACTTATTGGAGATAATTATTATTTTAATTTTGAGTCAAAAAGAAATTTAAAAACAAATAACTCTGAGTATTTAAAATTTGGAATTAATTTTGAAAATGACTGTATATTGTCATCATTAACACTTTCTCGTGATTTCTATTTTGACAAGGATATAACCTCTTCAAAAACACTAGTTTTTGGAATCACTATAAAACCTTTTTCGGATAATTTTGGTCCAGACTTAACTGACTTAATAAATTAAAAGATGAAAATAATAAAAATCATTCTTTCTTTTATTTTAATATCTATGTCTCAGGCCAGTGCGCAAGAGTTCCGCCCACTTGTAACAATAAATAATAGAATTATTACAAATTATGATCTTTTATTAGAAATAAAAACACTAGAATTTTTAAATAATGTAAAAATAGATAATAAGCAGCAACCAATAATTTTACAACAAATGATAAATGAAAAAATTAAAGAAATAGAGCTGAAAAACTATAAATTAAATGTAAACGATAAATTAATAAATAAAAAATTAAATCTAAGTTTACAAAAAAAAAATAAATTACTAACTGATGATATTAGAGATAATATTAAAAATAAAATAATCCTTCAAGATAAATGGAATAAATTAATAAATTTAAAATACTCTCAACAACTATATGTAAATTTTGATGAGATTAATCAAATAATAAAAAGTAAGAACTTAAAAGAAAAAGATAGAGAAAAGATAATTTCAATAGAAAAAAATAAAAAGTTAAATATTTATTCAAAAACTTTTTTTAATCAAATTAAAGTAAAATATTTAGTAAAATATTTATAATGAAAAATATAAGCATATTATTGACTGATAATAATAGCATTAACGAAAAAATTATTGTCAAATCATTAAAAAAATTAAAAAATTGCAAACTGAATAAAATTTTTTTTATAGGTGACAAAAAACTTTTCTGTAAAATTTATTCTTTTTCGAAAAATATAGACAAGTTCATATTTTTTAATATTAATTTGAATAAAAAAAATTATTTTGAATATTTAAAAGAAATAACTTTAGCTTCAATAAGATTATTTAAAGAAAAAAAAATTCAAGCGATAATTAACATGCCTTTAGATAAAAAAAAATTTTTGAATAATAAATTTTTTGGATATACGGAGTTTTTTTCATATTATTTTGACAATAAAAAAAATGAGACAATGCTGCTATATAGCGATAAATTTTCTGTTTCTCCTCTTACTACACATGTGGAAATAAAAAATGTTGATAAAATAATTACAAAAAATAAATTAATACAATCTATAAAAAATATTGAAAACTTTTACAAAAAAAAAATAAAAAAAAAAATTCAAATTATAGTTTTGGGCTTAAATCCCCATGCGAGCAAAGATTTGCAAAATCGCACTAAAGATGAAACTCACTTAAGGCCTATTGTTAAATATTTTTCAAAAAAAAAGGTAAATATTATAGGGCCAATATCATCTGATACTGCTTTTAATGATTTTAAAAATAAGGTCTATTTAGGTATGTATCATGATCAGGTATTGATACCTTTCAAAATGATGAATAAATTTAAAGGTATAAATATTACTATTGGTAAAAACCTCCTTAGATTATCTCCAGATCATGGTCCTGCAAAACAGTTAAATAATAATAAAAATAAATCTCAAATAAATAGCCAAAGCTTTATTGAATGTATAAAATTTTGTGAAAAATTTAATGTTTAAAAAAAAATTTGGGCAAAATTTTTTAATCAATGATACTTTAACTGATCAAATTATAGAGCTGGAAAATATTAAAAATAAAAATATCCTAGAAATAGGTCCAGGTAATTTAGCATTAACAAAAAAAATAATACAAAAAAAACCTAAAAACTTCTTTGCTTTAGAAATTGATAATGATCTAGTTGTAAAGCACCAAAATTTTGAACATGCACAGCATATTATTAATAAAGACGCATTAAAAATTGACGAATATAAACTATTTAATAAAAAAAAATTTTCTATTATTTCAAATCTACCGTTTAATATATCAGCTCAACTTTTAATTAAGTGGTTAAAGATTCAAAATAAATACAATTGTATTGAAAATATGATCTTAATGTTTCAAAAAGAATTAGCTGAAAGAATTATTGCAGATATTAATACAAAAAAATACGGTAGAATATCAATTTTAAGTAGTGCTTTTTTTAAAATAGAAAAAAAATTAGAAATTGGAAAGAAAAATTTTTATCCAATACCTAATGTTGATACAGTTGTTTTAAAATTTACTGCATTAAAAAAAAATAAAATTAAAGACGAAAACTTTCATAAATTAGAAAAAATTACACAAATTTTTTTTAATGAAAGAAGAAAAATTAATACTAAAAAAATAAATAAAATATTTACACAAGATCAAATTAATAAATGGAAATTATATAATTATTTTAAAAAAAGACCGGAAAACTTAAGTAGAGATACTTATTATTTTTTTACTTCAATTTTATAATTTTTTTATTATTTTTAAAGTTTGGTCCATGCGTTTTTTTTCTTCGATCAATGATCTAATTTTTTTTAATATTGATTTTACACATTTGTTAAGATTGTCATTTATAAAAATAAAGTCGTACTCACCCCAATGTTCTATATCTTTTTTAGCTAATGAAAATCTTTTTAATGCAATATGCTTGTCTTCTTTATGTCTCTTTAATAGCCGCTGTCTTAAAGCAAGCTTATTTGGAGGTAGTATAAAAAAAGAGTAACAATTTTTATTAATTTTATTTTTAATTGATCTTGCCCCTTGCCAATCTACATCAAATAAAACTAAACTCTTTTTTTTTAAGTTGTTTTTTACTTCACTTTTTAAAGTGCCGTAATAATTTTCATAAACCTTTGCATATTCTAAAAATTTTTTACGTTTTTTTAAGTTTATAAATTTTTCTTTTGATACAAAAAAATAGTCAACTCCATCTCGCTCGTTACTTCTAGGTTTTCTAGTAGTACAAGAAATAGATAAATGAGATTTTTTTATTTTTTTTAAAATTGCCCTGGTTATAGTAGTTTTTCCTGCCCCAGATGGGGACGAAATAATTATTGATAATCCACTACTGTATGACAAAAAAAAATTATTTAGCGTTACTTTCTATAAATTTAACAGCATCACCAACAGTTAGTATTTTTTCTGCCTCACTATCAGATATTTCTGAACCAAATTCTTCTTCGAATGCCATAACTAACTCTACAGTATCCAAGCTATCAGCGCCAAGATCATCAATAAAGCTTGCCTCGTCTGTTACTTTAGCTGCATCAACACCCAGGTGATCAACAATAATTTTTTTTACTTTTTCCCTAACATCGCTCATAAATTCTCCTTTTTGTTTAAAATATTTCTTTAAATGATTAATTTAACTTAATCAAGCCATATACATCCCACCATTCACATGTATTGTCTCACCTGTTATATATGAAGAATCATCAGAGCAAAGAAAAATTACAGCATTTGCGATATCTTCTCCTGTCCCTAGTCTATTAATTGGAATATTTTTTAATAACTCATTTTTGTATTCTTCTTTTAAATCTTTAGTCATATCTGTAGCAATAAAACCTGGGGATACACAATTTACTCTAATATTTTTTTTGGCATATTCCTTTGCCAATGATTTGGTCATTGCAACAACACCTGCCTTTGAAGCTGTGTAATTAGCTTGACCGGCATTACCAGTATGCCCAACAACAGAAGTTATATTAACTATACTGCCTGATTTATTTTTAATCATAGCTTTTATTGCAGTTTGACATGCAAAAAAAACTGAATTTAAGTTAACATCTATTACATCATTCCATTCTTCTTCTTTCATTCTTAAAGTTAAATTATCTTTAGTAATTCCTGCATTATTAATTAGAATATCAATACCGCCAAGTGAGTCTATGAGCCTTGGAAACTGCTGTACTACGTCATTTTGATTTTTTAAATTTAATTGTTCAATTTTAATATTAGGGAATTTTTTTTTTAAATTTTCTAAATTGTTAGAATTAGAACCAATGGTTAAAATTTCTGCATCAAGTTTATAAAGTGCTTCCAACACCGATAATCCTATACCTCTCGACCCACCAGTAATAATTACTTTTTTATTTTTTAAACTATTCATAATTTCTTATATCCTCCACATTATCGAGTTTTAAACATTTAATTTCAAATTCAAATCTTTTAAACATATTTGTCAAAGCTTTACCGGGACCACATTCTACAGCCTCTAATATTTTATTGTTTGAAAAATAACCAACTGTATCTCTCCATTTAACTCTTGAAAAAACACATTTAATTAGCAAGTTTTTTATTTCATCGCTCAAGTGTTCGGCTTTTGCACTCACATTTGACACTAAAGGAATTTTAGGATCACTAAATTTGAAATCTACCATGTAATTTTTTAATTCTTCAGCAGCAGGTTTCATCATACTACAATGAAAAGGAGCACTGACTGGCAAAGATATAGATTTTTTTTTTAATTCTTCTTTTAATAAAATTACAATTTCATCAACTTCTGACTTGGATCCACTTATAACACATTGTCCTGGGCAATTATCATTTGAAATTTCTACAGTCTGAAAATTTTTTTCCAAAATAAATTTTTCTAGGCTATCTATATCTGTATTCAAAACTGCTGCCATGCTACCTTCTCCAACTGGTACAGCGTTTTGCATTGCTTGACCTCTTTTTTTTAAAATTTTAGCCGCGTCGGAAAGTTTGATTGATTCAGAGGCTACCAATGCACTATATTCACCAAGAGAGTGTCCAGCGCATAAGTTGAAATCACTAATATTAACAGCTTTTTCTTTTTTCAAAGCTTCAAAAGTTGCAATACTCACTGCCATAATTGCAGGTTGAGTATTCTCTGTTAAGTTCAATTTTTTAACATCTTCGCCAAAAATTATTTTGCTTAAATTTTGATTTAACGCACTGTCAACTTCCTCAAATACTCTCTTAGAGACATCAAAATTCTCTTTCAAATACTTTCCCATGCCTAAATATTGGGATCCTTGGCCTGGAAAAACTATACATTTAGTCATTTTTAATAAGAATATATCTATTGAATTAAAATTAATACTCTTATATCAAACCATTTTTTTAAATTAAATAATTATAATTGTGAATATATACGAACATACATACATCGCTGCTCCAGAAGCTAATAAAAAAGATATGGAGAGCATAGAGAACAGAATTGAGGAAATTGTAAAAAAATCTTCAGGCAAAATTTGTAAGATTGAAGATTGGGGCTTACGTAATTTGGCTTATCCAATAAAAAAAAATAACAAAGGATATTACAGAAATTTATATTTGGAAGGTGATAACAAAACAATAAGAGCTATTGAAGAATTTGAAAAATTTAATGATAAAGTAATAAAATACTTATCTATGAAAATTAAGAATCTTCCTAAAGAAGATTCTGAACTTGCAAAAGAAAAAAAATAAATGAAAAAAAAACAATTCAAGAAAAAAAGTAGCTTTGGTCTTTCGTCAAAATTATCACAAATTGGAAAAAAAAGTTGCCCCTTAGCAAAAAAAAATATTGAAGAACTTAATTACAAAAATATAAAATTATTGAAAAAATATATTTCAGACTCTGCTAAAATATTACCTACAAGAATTACAAATGTATCACATGGTAAACAAAAAATTCTAGTTAGAGAGATTAAAAAAGCACGAGCATTAGCTCTATTACCTTACGTAGGAAATTAATCATGAAAGTAATTTTACTAGAAAATATAAAGAAACTTGGAACTATCGGACAAAAAGTAAATGTAAAAGATGGTTTTGGTAGAAATTATTTATTAAAAAAAGGCAAAGCATTATTGCCTACCAAAGAAAATATTGCTCATTTTGAAACTAAAAAAGCTGAAATAATTAAAAAAAATGAAATTGAGAAAAATAAAGCAATTGAAATTTCAGAAAAACTTAAGGCAGTTAAAATTACTGTGCGAAAAGAAATAATGGAAAATGGAAACCTTTATGGTTCAGTTACAATTAAAGAAATTTGTAGTGAAATAATAAATTCTTCTAAGGTTGAAATTAAACCTGAGCAAATTGAGCTTCCTGCGAATATTAAATCAAAAGGTGAATATAAGTTTCTTGTAAATCTTCATGCTGAAGTTCAATCTGAAGTTTTGTTAGAAGTTGTTCCTAAAGAATAATTGTTAACTTTTCCACATTAAAAAAAATATTTTTAAAATGAAAAATATTACTATGAGTATAATTATAGCTCATGAGCACAGAGCTAATTAACCTAAATATTAATAAAAATCATATACCAAAAAATATTGAGGCGGAGCAAACAGTTCTTGGTTCAATTTTAGAAAATAATGAACTTTTTGATGAAATAACTGATGAAATCAATGAAGGTCATTTTCATGACACAATACATCAAAAAATTTATAAGATTATTTCAAATTTAATATCCAAAGGATTACTCGCTAACCCAATAACAATAAAAAATTTTTTTAATGATAATCAAGAGTTGACAGAAATTGGTGGCTTAGAATATCTTTTAAAATTAACTAAAGTTTCTACTACTAAGAATCAAATCAAACATTATTCAAAATTACTCTCCGACCTATATATCAGAAGACAACTAATTAAAATTAGTGAGGAAACACTTGAAGACAGTAAAAATAAAGAATTAGAAATAAGTGGAACAAATATTTTAGAAAATACAGAAAGAAAACTTTTTGAAATTGCAGAACGGGGAGAATTTCAAAGAAGTTTTGTAACATTTAAAGATGCGCTTAAAGAAACAATTGATATGGCAACAGCGGCTTATAAAAATGACCAAGGAATAGTTGGCGTTCCATCTGGACTGACAGATCTTGATGATAGATTAGGCGGGCTACACAAACAAGATCTAATAATTATCGCAGGTAGACCTTCAATGGGTAAAACTGCCCTTGCAACAAATATTGCATTTAATGCAGCTGAAAATATTCAAAAACAAAATAAAAAAACTTCAGTAGCATTTTTTTCACTAGAAATGTCATCAGAACAACTCTCTACTAGAATTTTATCTGAACAATCTAGAATAAAATCAAATGACATAAGAAGGGGAAAGATTAATCAAGAAGATTTTGAAAAATTTATTGAAGCATCAAAAAATTTAGAAAATTTACCACTGCATATTGATGATACCCCAGCAATAACAATTTCAGCACTTAGTAACCGTGCAAGAAGACTAAAAAGAAAACAGGGATTAGACTTAATTGTAATTGATTATATTCAATTAATGAAATCATCTGGGTATAGAAATGAAGGTAGAGTTTTGGAAATAGCTGAAATTACCCAGGGTTTAAAAGCTTTGGCAAAAGAACTTGATGTTCCAGTATTAGCATTATCCCAATTATCTAGACAGGTAGAACAAAGGGAAGATAAAAAACCTCAATTAGCTGATTTAAGAGAATCAGGGTCAATTGAACAAGATGCCGATGTAGTGATGTTTGTATTTAGAGAGCAATATTATCTTGAAAAGCAAGAACCCAAGCTAGGGACTGCAGAGCATGTAGAATGGCAAGAAAAAATGAATCAAGTACACAATCAAGCTGAAATTATTATTGGTAAACAAAGGCATGGACCTACGGGGCTAATCAAGCTTGAATTTGAAAGCGCATTTACTAAATTTAAAGATGCAAGTAATTAAAAAATAGTTACTTTTTTTCTAATTAAATATATATACCAATCATCATCCAGTATGAAATACTCAACTCCAACTTTAGATATAAATTTAAACGCGGTTAAGCAAAATTATTTAACTATTAAAAGATTTTGCAATAAATCAGAAATATGCGGTACTGTTAAAGCTTCGAGTTATGGACTTGGTGGACATAATAAAATTGTAACAACCTTAAAAAATGCAGGATGTAAAAGATTTTTTGTTGCGAACATTAATGAAGGTATTTTTATAAGAAAAAAATTTAAATCAATAATAATTAATATTTTAAATGGACTTAATCGAGGTGAAGAAAAAATTTTATATAAACACGATTTAAATCCAGTAATAAATACAATTTCACAACTAAAAAAATGGTTAATTTTTACAAAAAATAAAAGAAAAAATAAATTAGTCATTCATTTCGACACAGGTATGTGTCGTTTAGGAATACAAGAAAATCAAATTACAGAAGTATTAAAGTTAAAAGATCAAATTAATAAATTTAAAGAAGTTATAATTATGAGTCACCTAGCATGTGCAGGTGATAAAAAAAATAATTTTAATGAAAAGCAAAGAAAAAAGTTTGAGAAAATAAGGAAGACTCTTCCAGGTTATAAATATAGCCTGGCTGCATCAGGTGGAATTTTTTTAGGTAAAAAATACCACTATGATTTAGTTCGTCCAGGTATAAATCTTTATGGAGGAAGTAAAAGTTTGAATAGCAAGATAAAACATGTTGTAAGTTTGAAAGCTCCGATTATTCAAATAAATAATTTAAAAAAAGGCGAAACTGCAGGATACTCAAGAACATTTAAAGCCAAAAGAGACTCTGTAACAGCAACTATTCCAATGGGATATGCAGATGGGATTGGTATAAGATTGTCAAATAAAGGTTATGTCCATTTTAAAAATAAAAAAATCCCTATGATTGGAAGAGTGTCAATGGATTTAATCATCTTAGATATAACTAAATTTAAAAATAAAATTAAAATTGGAGATTTTGTAGAAGTATATAATGATAAATTCACAATTGATAATTTTGCAAACCTCACAGGGACAATTCCATATAGAATAATTACTTGTATTTCAAAAAGATATTTAAGAAATTATAAAAATTAATGTTTGGTAAATTTTATAATAAAATTTTACAATATCCTTTCTATATTCTTTTAATTTTTTCTACATTATTTATATTTTCAATCTATCAATCTAAAAACTTTGAATTAGATGCCTCTGCAGATACACTATTGATAGATAATGACCCTGATTTAATTTATTTAAGAGAACTTAATAAAAGATATAAATCTGAAGAATTTTTTATTATTACCTACACACCTAACGCCCCAAACAAAAAAGAAACAATTAAAGAATTAGAAAAATTAGTTACAGAAATAAATAATTTTAAATGGATTAGTAAAACTGTATCGATAATCAACGCTCCTTTGCTTCAATCTACAAATGAGCCATTAATGGACAGAATAAAAAACTTAAAATACATCTCAAATGAAAATATTGACACTGATAAGGCTATAAAAGAATTAACTGCAAGTCCTGTTTACAAAAATTTAATTATAAGTGAAGACTCCAAAACATTTGGCATTGTGGCCTTCCTTAAAGATAATAAACCTTATTTGGAAGCTGTAGATACTAAGTCTAAATTATTGCTATCAAAAAAAATAAATAAACAAGATTTAAAGTTGATTAATCAAAAATTAAAAAAACTACAAAAACAACATTCGAACAATATGAGTGAATACAATGCCTCTATAAAAAAACTTATAAGCAATTATAAATCTAAAGCAGAAATTAGATTGAGTGGAATACCAATGATTGCTGATGATATGATCTCATTTATAAAAAATGATATCATTATTTTTGGTTTTGGAGTTTTTTTATTTATTATTTTTACCCTTTGGTATGTTTTTAAAAATATAAATTGGGTAATATTTCCATTATTAAACTGTTTACTTGCAATTACATTAATGGTTGGCTTTCTAAGTACGGTTGGATGGAAAGTAACTGTTATATCATCAAACTTTATTGCACTTATGTTGATTTTAACTATGTCGATGAATATTCATTATTTAGTAAGATACATGCAAGTTGACATAAGTAATTTTAATTTTGAAGAACTGATAGATCGAACTAACTTTAGAATTAAACAAACTTCTAGTTCAATATTCTTTCCCATCCTTTATGCTGTCTTAACTACAATATGTGCGTTTTTATCCTTGATATTTAGTGAAATAAAACCTGTTATAGATTTTGGCTGGATGATGACAATTGGATTGCTCATATCTTTCATTACTACTTTTTTATTTCTTCCAGTTTTAATAAAAGTTTTCAATCCTCCTATCTCAGAAAATTTAAAATCATCAGATTCTAAAATTGCAAAAATTTTTCTAAGTTTTTCAAATAAAAACAAATTTATCTATTTAACTTCGATATCTCTAATTATTATTTCATTCATAGGAATATCTAAACTTAAAGTTGAGAATAGTTTTATAAATTATTTTGATAAAAATACTGAAATTTACAAAGGCATGAAAAATATTGATGAAAAGCTTGGAGGCACAACTCCTTTGGAGATAATATTAAAATTTAAAACTAAAAAAATAAACAATGATGATGATGGTTTTTTGGGATCTAATACAAATAAAGAGGATGATTTCCTTGGGAGTGGAGTATCACAAAATGATAATTCGAAATATTGGTTTACCAGAGACAAAATAGATAGGATAGTAAACATACATAACTATTTAGACAGCCAACCTGAGGTGGGAAAAGTTTTATCTTTCTCATCAATATTAAGTATAGCTGAAAGCTTAAATAATAATAAAAAGCTTGGAAGTTTAGAGATGGGCGTGTTGTATGAAAAACTTCCTGAAAATATTAAAGAACAAATAATTAAGCCTTATATTTCAATTAAAGATAATGAAGCAAGAATTACTATGCGAATTAAAGATTCTCAAAAAGACCTTAGAAGAAAAGAATTAATAAATAGAATTGAAAATGACCTTAAAAAAAAATTTAAGATAAATAGTGATGAGTTTAAATTAGCAGGTGTTTTGATTATTTTTAATAATTTATTACAGAGCTTATTCGACTCTCAAATTAAAACTTTAGGAATAGTTATGGCTGGAATTTTTGTAATGTTTCTAGTGTTATTCAGATCAATAAAGCTATCTATCATTGGCATAGTTCCAAATTTTATTGCAGCTACTTTTGTATTAGGTTTTATAGGTATTTTAAATATACCTTTAGATATGATGACTATTACAATTGCAGCAATTACCATTGGAATTGCTGTTGATAATAGCATTCATTACATTTATCGATTTAAATTCGAAAAAGAAAACAACAATATTGAAGATAAGCAAATCACTAGTAATTGTCATCAATCTGTGGGTAAAGCAATCATTAGTACATCTTTTACAATTATATTTGGTTTTTCAATTTTAGTTTTGTCGAATTTTATTCCAACTATTTATTTTGGTCTATTCACTGGATTAGCAATGTTGACTGCATTATTTTTAGTTTTAACACTTTTGCCTAATTTACTAAATAAATTTTATACAAATTAATGGACTCCTTGTTTGAAATTTTTGATGGTGCAGTAACACTTTTAGATGTAATATTAATAATATACATTCTATTTAATTTAATTTCAGGAATTAGAAATGGTTTTGTTGCTAGTTTAATATCTTTCTCAAAATGGATTATCGCATTATTATCTGTTAAATTTTTACTACCAGTTCTTAGACCTTATCTAGACAACATAATTTCATCTGAACTGATGACTGATGTAATTTTGGGTAGTGCTATATTTTTTATCACTTTATTTACTGTTTTATTAATAAATAAAGGTTTGAAAAAAACAATTAAATGGGCCGGATTAGGTTCTATAGATACATTTTTTGGTTTTATTTTTGGAATAGTAAAAGGATATATTTATTTTGTATCTCTTTTTACTATTATAAATTTTTTACATCCAAATGATAAATGGCCAAATTATTTAAATAAAGGTTTAACTTTCGATTACATTATTTGGGGAAACGAACTAATGATTGAAGCATTTCCAAATAGGTACGAATATTTAGATAAAAGTAGAGAAAAATTAGATAAAATTAAATAAATTGTTTAATGTATAAATGACTTTTCAATTTTTTTATTATACTAAGGTTTTGTGGAAGATAGATTAAAAGAAGAGTGTGGTGTATTTGGTGTTTACAATCACCCAGAAGCATCAGCATTGGTTGCACTTGGTTTACATGCATTACAACATAGAGGTCAAGAAGCCTGTGGAATAAATTCTTTTGATGGTAAAAATTTCTATTTAATTAAAAGACGTGGATTAGTTGGAGATAATTTTACAGATCCAAAAATAATAGATCAGTTAAAAGGTCATACTGCAATTGGTCATAACAGATACTCTACTACTGGTGCACCGCTAATTAGAAATATACAACCTTTTTTTGCTGACTTGCATACTGGAGGGCTAGGAATAGCTCATAACGGAAATCTAACAAATGCAATTAGTATAAGAGAAAAAATGGTTAAAGAGGGAGCAATATTTCAATCTACCTCGGATACTGAAACTCTTGTTCAATTAATAGCAAAATCAAAAAGATCAAAAACAATTGATAAAATTATAGATGCAGTTTTTCAAGTTCAAGGTGGATATGCATTAACTATTATGACAAATAAAAAATTAGTTGGCATCCGAGATCCATTTGGAATTAGACCTTTAGTATTAGGTAAATTAAAAGATTCTTATATACTTTCTTCAGAAACTTGTGCTCTAGATATAATAGGTGCAAATTTCATAAGAGAAATTGATAATGGAGAGATTATAATTATTGATAAAAATGGTGTTGAGAGTATTAAACCTTTCCCAAAAGTCAAGTCAAGGCCATGTGTATTCGAATATGTATATTTTTCTAGACCTGACAGTATAGTTGGCGGCAAAGCCGTTCATCAATATAGAAAAAAATTAGGAGAAGAGCTTGCAAAAGAAGTAAAGATTGATGCAGATATTGTTTCTGCTGTACCTGACTCAGGTATACCGGCTGCAATTGGTTATTCAAATCAATCAAAAATTCCTTATGATATGGGCATAATTCGAAATCATTATGTTGGTAGAACTTTCATTGAACCAACACAACAAATAAGACAATTAGGAGTGAAGTTAAAACACAATGCTAATAAGGAAATTATAAAAAATAAGAAATTAATATTAGTTGATGACTCAATTGTAAGAGGAACTACTTCCAAAAAAATTGTAGACATGCTTTACAGTGCAGGTGCTAAAGAAATTCACCTTTGCATATCAAGTCCACCCATAAAATATCCAGACTATTATGGGATTGACACTCCAAATATTGAGGATTTAATAGCTGCAAATAATTCAGTAGAAGAAATTAGGAAATCAATAGGAGTAGACTCACTGCAATTTCTGAGTATTGATGGACTATACAGGGCGCTTGGCTATGATAAAAGAGATAATAACAATCCTCAATTTACAGATCATTGTTTTACTGGCGAATATCCTGTTCAACCACTAGATCAGCTTAATCAATTAGAAAAAAATAATCAGTTGTCCCTGTTAAGCAACGTAAGATTATAAATTATTTTTTATTATAAGGGTTTTTATTATTTATATATTTTATTACGACAACTTGATTATAAATTTTTAAATTTTCCAACAATTTTTTTATAAAAAAATTTTTATAATCTTTTCCTAAATGTGTTAATTTATTTCCAAAAGCCTTAAATATCATAGGCTTTGAGTTTACATGTTTAAGAAATTTGATTATTGGTCTACTTTTTTTTGAATATACTGGTTGATGCTTTTGAGTAATAATTTTTAAGGCCTGATTTACCTGCTGATTACTTATCAAAAGATTTGAGCTATTATAAATTTCAAATATTTTTTTTAATAAAAATTCTCTTCTAACGTTTTTTAATGCAGAGATAAATATTGGTTTTAATAAAATATTAGGATAATTTTGACTAAAAAAAAACTTAAAGTAATTCTCTTTTTTTTTTATATCATTTTTAATCAAGTCAATTTTATTTATAATAACAATTACATTTTTTAATTGATTGAGGATTAATTTAAATAATTGCTTGTCATTTTTAGTTATTTCATCACTGCCATCCATAATAAAAAATACTAAATCAGATATCTTGAGCTGCTTAATAGTTTCGAAAGTAATCATTTTTTGTTGTTTTTCGTAAGATTTTGATTTTCTTTTTAATCCTCCCAGATCAACCAAATTTATTGATAAATCTTTAAAGTTTTTTACATGAGAAATTGGAAAAACAGTCGTCCCAGAAATATCACTTACTTTAGAAATATTTGATCCTAATAATTTATTAAAAAAAGTGGACTTACCTACATTAGGCTTGCCAATTATAGATAAATTTATATTTTTAGTCACCTAAATCTAACCAAAGATTTACTTGTTATAAGATATAAATTATTTGAAATTACGATAAAGTTTTTAAAATCAATATATTTTTTAAAAACTTTTACTTTTCCCAAATTCCTTTTATTTACTAAAATAATCTGACCATCTTTAGAAAAAAGAATTATATTTTTTTTACCTAATAATAAGTTTTCAAATTGAAGTTTGCTTTTACTTTTAATAGATGGAATTTGTTGATTATAAATTATGTTTCCATTTAATAAATTGATAATAACAAATCTATCTTGGTTTGCTAAAAAAATTAAGTTTTTATCTACTAGAAAATTATTTGTATTTTCTATTGGCAAAGACCATTTAACTAAACCTGATTTTGGATTAATTGCATACAAAAAACCAAAATTTGTAGATACAAATAAATTATCTCTATTTATTATAATTGGGCTTGATTTGAATGTAATTGGTTTTTGAGAGTAATTAATAGGTTCAAAAGTTAATGACCATATAATATTGTTTTTTAATAAATCTACGCAATATATTTCACCCACATCATTAGTAAAATAAAGTTTATTATCATAAATAGAAATTTGATAAGAACCTTTGGATTTAATATCCTTTGAAACTGTTTCAAAACTCCAATTAATTTTTCCCGAAGAAATATTTAATGAAAAAATTTTACTATTACTATTTATTATAAATAAATCGTTTTTATAAATTTTTATATTTGACATAAATGGTACACTTAACTTCTGTTTCCAAACAAGATCTAAATTTTCAACATTGTAACAGTGTATATTGCCTAGGTTATCTGCAACGTATATCTTGTTACCTTTTCCAATTAACTTAAAATCTAGATTGAAATTTTTATAAATTTTTTTGTTATAAATTTTTTTCGATAAAATTTTTTTTAAATTTTTATCAAATATTTGCAGTTTAGAATATTTATTAATTGTTATAATTTTATTTGATAAGCTTATTAGTTCATCAAATTCACCATTGATAATCAGATGTTTTTTTTGATATATTTCAACTTGTGTTGATGGGATATAATTTGAAAGACTATAATTACTTTGATTCCAATAATTAATTTTTTTATTATTTGAAGTTATTACCTTATCAATTTGTTTAATATTTTTTTTATAAGCTTGGTTAGTTTTAAATAATTGAATTTTTTTTCCTTGTTCGATAAAAGATTTCAAATCTACTTTATCTTCTGTTTTTTTTGAACAAGAAATAACAAACATAACTAAAAAAATTGAAATTATTTTCATAGTTGTTTTTTTATTTGATCTGCTTTGTTAAATTGCTTATTTTTTATATAAAAATCTATTAATAATTTATTTTTTATAATTTTAAATATATTGTCATTATTTACCTTTAATAAATTTAATATTTCATCTTCATTGAGAGTTTCAAAATTTAATATAACTTCTTTAATAATCTTAATTTCTTTAAAAATTTCTTTATTAGAATTTAATTTATCAGATCTTATAAATTCTAGAACTGCCTTTCTATCTCCTTTTTCTAAATAGTAATTAATAAGTTTTCCTAATGATAATGCAGAAATGGTATCATTATTTTCTTTAGCAAGTTTTTTTAATATTTTAATTGCATTTTCTTGATCTTCATTTGTGTCTATCATTACTTCTGCTTTTAAATATTCTGACAAAAGTGTTTGTTTTTTTTGATTTTGAAAAAATAAGTAAGATTGTAAACATACTGGAATAGATATTATAAGTATACTGACTAATATAACTACTTTTTTATATTTTTTAAAAAAATTATTAAGTTTATCACTAAAAACTTCATTCCTAATTTCATTTTCAAATTCATTTACCATTATTTTTTACTTATAAACATTTTTTACTGTTGGAAATTTATTTTTTCTTACTTCATAAGAATATTTTTTTACAGCCTTTTCAATTTGATTTTTAATATTTAAATATTTTTTAACAAATTTTGGAACTTTTTCAAAAAATCCAAGTATATCTTCTAAAACTAATATTTGACCATCACATCCTTTAGCTGCTCCAATGCCAATGATGGGCGTCTTTGAAACTTTAATAATTTTTTTTGCTACTTTTTCTTTTACACCTTCTAAAACAACTGCAAAGGCACCTGATTTTTCCACTGCATTTAGATCCTCAAGAACTTTTCTTTCTTCTTTTAAATTTTGTCCAACAATTTTAAAACTTTTTTTATTTTTAATATTTTGTGGCAATAATCCTATATGACCCATAACATTAATTTTATTTTTTACTAAAAAACTTATTATTTTAGCTTTACTTTTTCCACCTTCTAACTTTATTCCATCACAATTAGTTTCTTTAATAATTTTTAGAGCATTTTTTTTGGCATTTGATTTTGTATTGTATGTTCCGTAGGGCATATCAACAATTAAAACAGATTTTTTTACCCCTTTTCTGACTGATTTTGCATGTCTGATAATTTCTTCTAACTTTACAGATCGAGTAGAGCTATCGCCATAATATGCCATCCCCAGTGAATCTCCTACAAGTATTAAATCACAATAATTATCAATTATTTGCGCTGAAAATTTATTATAAGCTGTTAAACAAACTAAAGGTCGTTTTGATAATTTAATTTTTCTTATCATTTCTACTCCCATTCTATAGTACCCGGAGGTTTAGAAGTTACGTCATAAACAACTCTATTAATTCCTGGAACCTCATTTATTATCCTGTTTGATATTTCAGTTATATCTTTATATTTAAAATTAAAATAATCAGAAGTCATGCCATCTACAGAAGTTACTGCTCTTAATGCACATACAAAATCATAAGTTCTGCTATCTCCCATTACACCCACTGTTTTTATAGGTATTAAAACTGCAAATGCTTGCCAAATATCATTATATAAATTTCTCTTTTTTAGTTCATCAATAAAAATTTTATCAGCGGCTTTTAGTATATCAATTTTTTTTTGATCAATTTTCCCTGGTATTCTTATAGCTAAACCAGGCCCTGGAAATGGATGCCTATCAAGTAAATATTTATTTACTTTCAAGGTTTTGCCAATCTTTCTTACTTCGTCCTTGAACATTTCGTTAAAGGGCTCAATTAATTTAAGTTTCATTTTTTTGGGTAAGCCACCAACGTTATGATGCGATTTTATCACTGATGTTGGGCTGCCTGAAAAACTTTTGCTCTCAATTAAATCTGGGTATAACGTCCCTTGTGCTAAAAACTTGATATTTCTTTTGCGTTTCGTAAAATTTTCAAAAATTTTTATAAATGTATTTCCAATAATTTTTCTTTTTTTTTCAGGATCGTGAATATTTTTCAATTTATTTAAAAAAATTCTTTTAGCATCAATTTTATGAAAAATTTTCTTAAATTTTTTTTTAAAAATTTTATTTATCTCTTCTGTTTCACCAAGACGCATTAATCCCGTATCAACATAAACACATATAAGATCTTTTTTTACTGATTTAAAGAGCAGATGAGCAAGTACACTACTATCAACACCTCCAGATAAGGCGCATAAAATTTTTTCATTTTTTTTAACAGATGATCTTATAGATTTCATCATTCTTGAAATTTTATATTTGTCAGTCCACTCTTTTTTTACTTTGCATATTTTAAATAAAAAATTTGAAAATATAATTTTTCCATTTTTTGTATGAAAAACTTCTGGATGAAATTGAGTAGAATATATATTTTTTTTACTATGCTCCAAAATTGCAAATTTTGAATTTAAACTGCTTGCTATTACGTTAAAATTTTTGGGTTTACTTTGCACTGAATCGGAATGACTCATCCAAACTATATTTTTTTTATTACTAAAAAAACCAGAAGTTAGTTTAGATTTTTTTTTCTCAAATAATGCTGCGCTTCCAAATTCCTTTTTTTTAGAATATTTTGTTTTGCCACCAAATAAATTTGAAATTAACTGATGACCATAACATATTCCTAGAATTGGAATATCCACGTTTATAAAATTTTTATTTATAGATGGTGCGGATTTATGAAGTGTTGATTTTGGTCCACCTGATAAAATAATTCCTTTTACGTTACGATCTATAAGTTTTTTTTTATTAAATAATTTATAATTAATTAGTTCACAATAAACTCCGAGCTCTCTTATTTGTCTTGCTATTAGTTGTGTAACTTGAGATCCAAAATCAACTATGATTATTTTTTGAACATTATTTTTGCTCATCAATTTTTATATTTTTTGATTAAATTACTTAATTCTACTTTTTTTTCACATAATTTTTTACAAGAGCTTTTGAAGATTTCAAATTTTTTTTTTGCTAAGTCAAAATCACCATCCTTTAATTTTTTAGATATCAACATATATAGTGCCTCTTCATTTTTGGGATCCAATAGTAAGGTTGTGTTTAAATTTTTTTCATACTCATCGTTAAGTTTTTTAACTTTATAAATCTTAGATAAATATAAATAACTCTTAGAATTTTTAGGATCTCTAACTATATGCTTTTCAAAATTAATTTTGGCTTTATCATATTTTTCTTTTTCAAAATTTTGTTTTCCTTGATTGAAGAATTTTAAATCTTCCAAAGAGTTAACTCTGATATTATTATTGAAAAAAATTAAGATTAATAAAATAATAATTTTTTTATTCATTTACGGGATAATTGGGTGATTGTTTAGTGATTTGAACATCATGTACATGCCCCTCTTTAATTCCTGAATTTGATATTTCAACAAACTTGGCATTTTTTTTAAATACGCTAATATTTTTTGCTCCAAGGTATCCCATTGAAGATTTTAGACCACCTACAAGTTGATCTATAATATTTTTTACTGGGCCTCTGTAAGGTACTCGACCTTCTATCCCTTCTGGAACAAGTTTTAATTGATCTTTTACATCTTGTTGAAAATATCTATCTGCTGAACCTCTCGACATTGCAGCAATAGAACCCATGCCTCTATAAGATTTATATGATCTGCCTTGATAAAAAAATATTTCTCCAGGAGTTTCATCTGTTCCCGCTAGCAATGATCCTATCATAACGGCATCAGCCCCAGCTCCAATGGCTTTAGCAATATCACCTGAATATCTTATTCCACCATCTGCTATTACTTTTACATCTTTAAATTTTTTTAAAGCTTTTTTAACATTTAAGATTGCGGAAAATTGCGGGAACCCAATACCAGCAACTACTCTTGTTGTACAAATTGAGCCCGGTCCAATTCCAACCTTTACCGCATCAACTTTTAATTTAGCAAGGTCAATAGCGGCTTCCTCGGTTGCAATATTTCCGGCAATTAAAGTGATTTTCTTACTTAAATTTCTTATTTTTTTAACAATATCTAATACTGCTTTGCTATGACCATGCGCAGTATCAACAACTAAAAAATCACAATTTGCAGAAATTAAAGATTTGGCCCTTTTGAATCCATCTTCACCTACGCCAACAGCAGCACCTACTATTAGTGATTTTTTTTTATCTTTTGAGGCTAAAGGAAATTTTTCAGACTTCTCAATGTCTTTTACCGTTATCAAACCCAAACACTGATTTTGATTATTAGTTACAATTAATTTTTCAATTCTGTGTTTATGTAATAATTTTTTAGCTTCATTACTTGAATACCCCTGTTTAATCGTAATTACATTTTTTGTCATAAGATCTTTAACTTTAGCTTTGTCATTTCTACTAAATCTAAGATCTCGATTGGTAATTATACCAAGAATTTTATTTTGATTATTGACCACAGGTATACCAGAAATATGTTTCTCCTTGATTATTGATCTTACTTCTGAAATAGAATTATCTGGTCCAATAGTTATTGGGTTAACAACCATTCCAGACTCATATTTTTTAACTTTCAATACCTCTTCTACTTGTTGATCTATAGACATGTTTTTGTGCAAGCATGATGCACCTCCCAATTGGGCCATGGCAATGGCAAGTTTCGACTCTGAAACGGTATCCATTGCTGCTGATAGAATTGGTACTTCTAGTTTTATATTATTTGATAAGCTTGTTGTTGTGCTGCATCCACTAGGTTGGACGCTACTTTTTTGTGGAATTAAGAGGACATCATCAAACGTATAGGCTTTGGATATTTCCATAGAAGTAATTATGATATTTGAATTTTTTTGTCAAACACTTACTTCTTTCTATTTTTGAGCAAAAACATACATCTCTTTGGAGTCTTTTCTACTAGATTTAGGTTTAATAATTTTATTTTTACTAAAATTGTTACGAGAAAATTCAATTATATCTTTGTCAAGCTCTCCGTTAAAATATTTAGCAAGTACATATCCATCATTTCCAAGGTTATTGGTAGCAAAATCAAGAACATCTAAACAAATAGAATTTGTTTTAAAAGAATCTAATTTTTTATTGCCTGTAGTGTTTGTTGCTATATCAGAAATTATAATATCTATTTTTTTAAATTCTCTAAAAATTTTTTTTTTTATATCCTCATTTGTAAAATCTCCTAAAATAAATTTAACATTAGATACATTATTCATTTCCAAAACATCAACGGCTACTATATTTTTAAAACCTTGTTTTGATAAATATTGTGACCAACTACCGGGTGCAGCTCCAAGATCTAGTATATTTTTATTTTTATTTAAAAATTGAAGTTTGTTATTTATTTCTTCAAGCTTGAATATTGCCCTTGATCTATAACCTAATTTTCTTGCTTTATTGACCAGATCGTCATTATGATGTCTTTGTATCCATCTTTTTGAACTTCCGCTTAAGCTTTTTTTTTTAAATTTAACCAATAGATGAAAACCTTAAACTCTTTAATAAAGTTTTATTATTTATTGTTAAAATATTAATTTTGATATTTTTATCATCTCTTAAATCAATATTTTTTTCATTATAAATTCCACCCGCTAAATGCAAAATTCCTATTTTATTATTTGGTAAATTGGGCTCTACAAATACTGAATACTTTTCATCATACTTAGGCAAAAGGTGACTTGCAATCCAATTACAAGAATTTGGTAAAAATTCTGTATCTAATCCATCAACATAAACGCTTATATTTATGGCTAGACCTTCTGAGCCAAAAATCCGACCTTTTGATAAAGCTTTTTTTAAATTTTTTTGCCATAAATTCCAACCTTTACTATTTCCTTTCATAGAAAAAACACCAATATTTAAATGAGGTGCAAACGCTATTTTTCTTGCAATTTTATAATCGAAACCAGATCGTATGGCGTGTTTAAAATTTTGTGTTTTAACTATAGCAAAACTACCTAAAAACCATTTTACCTTACCTACATCTTTATAACCTGGTGCAATTGTCTGAGTAATAGCTAAACTTTTTTGTTCACACCCTCTGATTAATAAATCTATAGCAACCCAATCATTAACCCAAGCATCAGAATCTATCCAAATATAGTTCTCATAATCAGGAAAATATTTTGGCAAAAACGCTCTACTTATTTGACTTTTCAGCCACTCTCTATTTTTTATTTTACTATCTGGTACCGCTATATCCCATTCTGCTTTTTTTATTTCTATAACCTTTGATTTTAATATTTCTAACTGACCATCATTCATTCCTGCATCCAAGATACATATATCTACTTCGCTACTCTGATTAAAACTTTTTATGGAGTCTATTAGTTCATTCAATAAGTGAAAATATTTTTCATCAGACAGACTAATTATTACTGTTTTATTTTTCATATCTTTTATTGAGGTTTAAATAGTGAATTAAACTTACGGGTATAGAAAATAAATAAATAAACCCAATTACAGTAAGTGTCTCAAAAGTATTTTTAAATAAAAAACCAAAAAATAATACGGTACTCATTGCAATCAAAATAAAAACACTCCTTGAAATTTTAATTTGTTTAACCGCATAAGTTGGTATTTTGCTAATCATTAAAAAAGATACTAGTATTACAATAACCAAAATTACTATTGGTTCCATTTGAAGAGTCTGCTTAAAATTTGAGAAACTAATTATCATTGGCAATAAAGCTAAACCAGCTGCAGCTGGAGCTGGAACTCCAGTAAAAAAGTTTACTTTCCAGTTATTTTTTTCAATTTTTTCACTAATATCTAAATTAAATCTTGCAAGTCTTAAACAGCAGGCAACTACGAAGATTAAAGAAACTAACCAACCATAGAATCCAAAACTGCTCAAAATCCATAAATACAGAATAATTCCTGGACAAACACCAAAATTAACAAAATCAGTAAGAGAGTCCATTTCAGCTCCAAATTTAGAAGTACCTTTTATTAATCTTGCAATTCTACCGTCTAATGCATCAAGAATAGATGCTAGCACTACAAAAATTAGTGCTTTTTCAAAATCACCTTCGAAAGCATGCTTTAAAGAATTTAAGCCTAAGCATAAACCTAAAATAGTAATTAGATTAGGCAAAGCTACTCTAAAATCTATTTTTTTCATTTAAGCTTTAACGGTTAATGTCTTTCTGCCAGCTATCAGTGTTTCTCCACCAACTACTGTTTGCCCTTTTTTAACTAAAATTCTAAATTGATCAGAAAAGAACATATCAACTCTGCTTCCAAATCTAATAATACCAAAACTTTGTCCTTGCTTATATTCATCATTACTATTGCAATAAGAAACTATCCTTCTGGCAACTAAACCTGCAACTTGTGCAAGGATAATATTATCATTACTAGTGGAGGTTATTTTAATTAAATTTCTTTCATTTTTTAGACTGGCATCATCAAATGAGGCATTTAAGTACTGACCAGGTTTATAAAATACTTCATCTACCTTGCAATCAATTGGAAATCTATTTACATGACAATTAAAAACATTCATAAAAATACTAACTTTTGTAAATTTTTCATTCTCTAAAGAAAATTCTACTGGACCGTTCACACCTTCTTCGATCTGACAAATCATACCATCAGCCGAAGCTAATAAAAAATTGTTATCTTGAATTGGAAATCTTTCTGGATCTCGAAAAAAATAAAATACCCAGATTGATATTACAATTCCAATCAAACCTAAAAACTTTGAAAACAATAAAAATATAAATGTAATTACTAAACTTATTGTTAAAAATTTTTGTCCTTCTTTATGTAATTTTGGTAATAAAATATCGAACATTATGATTGATTGATTTTTTAATTTGTATATAAGCCACTTTTTATTAACAAAAATGGCAAAAATCAAAGTTAAAAATCCTGTAGTAGAGTTAGATGGAGACGAAATGACTAGAATAATATGGTCATTTATTAAGGAAAAATTAATTCTACCGTATCTAGATATAGATTTAAAATATTATGACCTGGGAATGGAAAGTAGGGATAAAACAGATGATCAAATTACAGTTGACTGCGCTAAAGCAATACAAAAGTATAATGTAGGTGTAAAATGTGCAACTATTACTCCAGATGAAGATAGAGTTGAAGAATTCAAATTAAAAAAAATGTGGAAGTCTCCAAATGGTACGATAAGAAATATTTTAGGTGGTACAATTTTTAGAGAGCCAATTATTTGTAAAAACGTTCCAAGATTAGTTCCACATTGGACAAGTCCAATTGTAATAGGAAGACACGCGTTTGGCGATCAATACAGGGCAACAGATTTTAAAGTACCTGGAAAGGGAAAATTAACCGTAAAGTGGGAATCAGAAGATGGCTCTCAAAATATTGAACATGAAGTATTTAACTTCCCTTCATCTGGAATCGCACTTTCAATGTACAACCTTGATGACTCAATTAAAGATTTTGCAAGAGCTTCGATGAATTACGGTCTCCAAAGAAAATGGCCGGTTTATATGTCGACAAAAAATACAATTTTAAAAGCTTACGATGGAAGGTTCAGGGATATATTCCAAGAAGTATTTGATAAAGAATTTAAATCAGAATTTGAGAAAAATAATTTAACTTACGAACATAGATTGATAGACGACATGGTTGCGTGTGCATTAAAGTGGTCAGGAAAATTTGTTTGGGCGTGTAAAAATTATGATGGCGATGTTCAATGTGATACTGTTGCTCAAGGTTATGGTTCTTTAGGATTAATGACTAGTGTTTTGATGACTCCAGATGGTAAAACAGTAGAATCAGAAGCAGCTCACGGTACAGTAACACGTCACTATAGACAGCATCAACAAGGTAAAGAAACATCTACTAACCCAATTGCATCTATTTTTGCTTGGACACGAGGTTTGTTGCATAGAGGTAAATTAGATGGAAATGAAGAATTAACTAAATTTGCAAATGCACTTGAAGAAGTTTGTATTGAGACTGTAGAAAACGGTGAGATGACAAAAGATCTTGCAATTTTAATAGACAAAAATTCAAAGTTTTTAACTACAAATCAATTTCTTGAAGCATTAGATAAAAACCTTCAAAAAAAATTAAATTAAATTTCCTCAGATATTTTATTTAAGGCTTCTTTAGCTTTTTCTAACGTAGAAGATCCACCACCTGCTTGCGCAAAATCTCTTCTTCCACCGCCACCTTTTCCACCAAGATAAATAGATATTTTTTTTGCAAAATTTGCAGCATCATATCTGTCTATTAAATTTTGAGAAATACCTACGCCAATTGAAGTTTTTTGATCTTCCAGAGAAATAATAAATATAATTGTATTATCTTTTGTTTTTGTTCCCTGGTCAACTAAACCTCTTATATCTTTTGAAGATAGTCCAATTAATATTTGATTAATTACCTCAATTCCATTTTTAGAACTTGAGGTAACGATATTTTTATTTTTATCATCTAATATGTTTTTGGCTCTAAGTTTATTTAAATAATTTATAGCTTCATTAATTTGTTTTTCATTTTGGTATTTTGAAAAATTTTTATAATCGCCTTTTAAATTTTTAATTTGACTAATAATCTCCTCAAATTTTAACTTATTTTTCTTTAAATTCTCTTGTTGAGATTGATTTTTGTTTTCCAAGTAAGTTTTTAATTCATCGCCTCTTAAAGCTTCAATACGTCTAACACCTGAGGCTATAGAACTTTCATTTATAATTGAAAATTGTCCAATTTTTCCAGTATTTTCAACATGAGTGCCACCACAAAGTTCTAGCGAAAATATTTTGTCATTATCTTCCCCCATAGATACAACACGAACTTCTTCACCATATTTTTCACCGAATAGTGCCATTGCTCCTTCTTTAATTGCTTTTTCTGGAGACATTAACCTTGTAACCACTTTATTATTTTTATTTATAAAATGATTTACTCTAGAATTTATTTTTTTTTGTTGTTCAGAGTTTATTTGTTTTGAATGACTAAAATCAAATCTTAAACGATCAGGACCAACATAAGAACCTCTTTGAGCAACATGGTTACCCAATTCTTCCCTCAAAGCTGCATGAAGTAAATGTGTTGCCGAATGATTTGATTTAATATTTTCTCTTCTTTCAAGATTTATTTCTAAATAAGAGTCTTGATTTTTCTCAATGTACCCTTCTTTTACAAAACCAATATGAATAAACAATGAGCCGAAGAATTTTTGCGTATCTTCTACTTCAACAATTCCTGTTTCAGTTTTAATTACTCCCTTGTCACCAACTTGACCACCAGACTCTGCATAAAAACAAGTTTGATTTGTTATTATGTTTATTTTTTCTTTCTCTTTAGCTTTTAAAATTTCTTCTCCATCTTGATTTACTATTGAATTAACTTTTGCTTCAGTTTTTTCTGAACTATAACCTACAAATTCTGTTGAGCCATACCTATCTTTTAGATCAAACCATATCTTATCAATTGAATCTGAACCAGAACCTTTCCAAGATTTTCTAGCTTCTTGTTTTCGTTTTTCCATTAATTGATTAAACTTTTCCGTATCAACTTTTATTTTTAAAGGTTTGAAATAATCTTCAGTTAAATCTAATGGGAAGCCATAGGTATCATATAATTTAAACGCAACCTCTCCACTTAATGTATTGTTTTTAATTTTATTTTTTTCATCATGTATAATTTTCATTCCATTCGATAGCATTGATTGAAATTTTTCTTCTTCATTTATAATAGTTTCTTTGATTAAATCTTTAGCTCTATCTAACTCGTTATACTCTGAAGACATTTCTTTTATTAAATGATCTATCATTTTTGACAGAACATGATCTTTTGAACCTAAAGTATTTGCATGCCTCATTGCTCTTCTCATTATTCTTCGTAGCACATACCCACGACCTTCGTTTGATGGCATCAATCCATCTGCAATTAAAAAACATGAAGCTCTTAAATGATCAGAAATTACTCTATGACTTGGAATGGTATCGTTGTTAATTTGTGTTTTTGTAATATCGGCACTTAAATCAACTAATTTTTTAAACAAATCAATTTGATAATTATCGTGAGTTCCTTGTAATACTGCAGCCATCCTCTCTAAACCCATACCTGTATCAACAGAAGGTTTTGGTAAATTAACTCGTTTATCTTTTGAAATTTGCTCATATTGCATAAAAACTAAATTCCAAATTTCAATAAAACGATCACCATCTTCATCTTTTGAACCTGGAGGACCTCCAAATAAATGTTCACCATGATCATAAAAAATTTCTGAACATGGTCCGCACGGTCCAGTCTCTCCCATTGACCAAAAATTATCAGATGTAGGAATTTTAATTATTTTGTCTTCACTGAAACCTGCAATTTTTTTCCATAAGTCATATGCTTCCTGATCTTCTGAAAACACGGTTACACATAATTTATTTTTTGGTAGAGCAAAGTCTTTAGTTATTAGTTCCCAAGCATATGCAATTGCTTGTTCTTTAAAATAATCACCAAAGGAAAAATTACCTAACATTTCGAAAAAAGTGTGGTGTCTTGGTGTATATCCGACATTTTCAAGATCATTATGTTTCCCACCAGCCCTTACGCATTTTTGTGAAGTAGTAGCACGATTATAATCTCTTTTTTCAACACCTGTAAAAACATTCTTAAATTGAACCATACCTGAGTTTGAAAACATTAAAGTCGGATCATTTTGCGGAATAAGTGGGCTAGAACTTATTACTTTGTGACCATTTTTTTCAAAAAAATTTTTAAAAGTTTCTCTTGTATCTCTTAGAGTTTTTTTCATTTCTAAGATAATTACAACTTTTACTGTATATGTCTAGTAATGGAAAAGGCGCTATCATTTATAGATAGCGCCTTAAAGAGATGGTTAATTATTTAATCTTTTTTCTTATCGGCTGATTTTGCTTTATCAGTAACTTCACTAACCTCTTCAGTTTTTTCTTTAGTAATAGGGTTACCTTCAAGCTTTTCACTTATTAAGCCAGCATTTGCACGAATTGCCATTTCAATTTCAGCTGCAATATTCACATTGTTTTTTAAATACTGCTTTGCATTTTCTTTTCCTTGGCCAATCTTTTCTCCTTTATAAGAGTACCATGCACCACTTTTTTCGATAATATTTGCTTTAGCACCTAGGTCAATTAATTCACCCATTTTACTAATTCCTTCACCATACATTATATCGAACTCTACTACTTTGAATGGTGGTGCAACTTTATTTTTGACAACTTTTACTCTTGTTTGGTTACCAATAATCTCATCCTTTTCTTTAATGGCGCCAATTCTTCTTATATCCATTCTTACAGATGAATAAAATTTAAGAGCATTACCGCCTGCAGTTGTTTCTGGACTTCCAAACATTACACCAATCTTCATTCTAATTTGGTTAATAAAGATAACCATAGTATTAGATTTAGAGATGCTACCTGTAAGTTTTCTTAAAGCCTGACTCATTAATCTTGCTTGTAAACCTACATGTGTGTCGCCCATGTCACCTTCTAATTCTGCTCTTGGTGTTAAGGCCGCAACTGAATCAACAACTAAAACTGATACTGCGCCAGATCTAACTAATGTATCTGCAATTTCTAACGCCTGTTCCCCTGTATCAGGTTGAGATATTAATAATTCAGAAGTATCTACACCCAATTTTCTTGCATATGTTGGGTCTAATGCATGTTCAGCATCCACAAACGCACAAACTCCGCCTGTCTTTTGTGCCTCAGCAATTACTTGTAAAGCCAAAGTAGTTTTTCCAGATGATTCTGGACCATAAATTTCCACTATTCTACTTTTTGGCAATCCGCCAATTCCCAAAGCAATATCTAAACTTAAAGAACCCGTTGAAATAGCTTCAATATCTAATGCTTGGTCTTTTTGACCAAGTTTCATTACTGAACCTTTTCCAAAATTTTGATCTATTTGACCAATGGCTGCTTCTAGAGCTTTTTGTTTATCTTTATCTAATTCTTTTGGGCTGTTAACCACTTTCAAATTACTTTTAGTCATTGTGCATCCTTTTGTTTAATTTTTTTTAAACGACTCAATATAAAAAATGTACATATTTTGTTCTCATTTACAATAATTTAAATAAGTTATTGATTTTATTATATTTAATTAAAAAATATGCCTAATCCAGTTGGCTTTTGGATTAATTTGTTTTGTTTCAAGTTTTAAATGTAGAGAAGTTAAATTCCCAGTTACTTGCAACAGTTTAAATCTTGAAGTTATTTCATCTCTTTCAACATCAATAAAATTAAGTCTAGCTATTAATAAAAGTGATCTAGAGTTTAGCACATCCAAAGTGTCTCTGGTGCCACTTTCATACTCCTGAACAATTCCCTCATAGGCAATCTCAGCTGCTTGCAATTGTGCTTTAGCTAAATTTAACTCGCTTTTTTTTAACTGATATTCAGACCAAACATTAGTTGCATTTTTTTTAGTTTCATTTTGCTTATCTTGATAATCTAGCTCTGCACTAACTTTAAGAGCTTTTTTCTGCTGGTAAAATGAGTAATTTTTACCTCCAGAATATAATGGGATTTCTACTTTTGCTTCAAATTGAGATTGATCTCTCTCACTTATAGTAGAGCTAACATCTTCATTCTCGGATACTTCAAATGAAACAGATGCTTTAGGTGCAAATTTTTCTGCTGCCCCTTTTAATAAATAATTAGATTTTTCAAAGTTAAGCTTTGAAATTAATAGTTCAGGGTTATTTAAAGAAGCCAATTCCAAAGTTTCTTCTAAGCTTTTTGGTAAATTTAAATCAAGATTTTTTATCGTTTCTAAATTTTTTGGTAAATATCCGATGATATTTTCATAGTCTTTTTCAGCTACTGCCAGATTATTTTCCGATCTAATAAATTTGGCTTTTGCATCTGCTAAAGAAGATTCAGATTGTGCAAGATCAGATAATTTAATTGCACCTCTTTCATACCTACTTTTATCTAACTCGACTTGTTTGTCAGCAAGATCGAGATTATCTCTGGTGATATCTAATCTTTTCTTAGAGGCCAGAACAGAAGTATAAGCGGTTACAGCTTTGAGTAGAACATTTTGCTCAACAAATTTAAGTTCATTACTTGATATCTTCACATCAGTTTTTGATGCTAAAATATTAGGTATGCCTTGTAATATTTTTTGTTCAACTTTTATTGCCTTCTTTTTTGTTTGAAGATTGCTATCTGCAATCGAAGAGCCTGATTGATTTTTTTGCCCTTCATTTAAATCATCAGATTGAGAAAAAGTTCCAGTAATCGAAGGCTTTAATATTGCATAAGATTGTATTAATTCTTCATTTACTGCTTTGGCTTTTTCACGTTGAGAATTAAGTTCTTTATTATTTATATAAGTTGAAATTAAAGATTGAAACAAATCCTCTGATGATGCAACTCCACCTATTATAAAAAAAACTATATTAAAAACTAAAAACTGCTTTAAGATTTTCATTTAATTTTATCTTCTAAATAGTCTAACCTGTCTTGACCCCAGTATAACTCATCTTCATAGATATAGGTGGGGGCGCCAAATACATCTTCTTTAATCGCATTATTTGAATTTTCAGAATATATTTTTTCTACTTTCTCACTATTAGCTAATGCTTCAACCTTGTTAAAATTTAATTGTAAATTATTACAAATTTCTTCTAAAACTTTTTTGTCAGATATATCTTTTTCATTAGCCCATAAATATTTTAAACATTCTTTTCCAAAGCTTAATTTATTTCCAAGTTGAATTGCTGCTATTGTAAATTTTGCAGGTAAATGAGGATCAGAAGGTGGAAAAAATTTTGGTTGAGAATTAATGCTAACTCCATATTTTTTTCCAATTCTTTCAATTTCAACCAGACGATATTTTAATCTTGATGGGTGTCTTTTTGGGACTGGAACTCCACCAGTATTTGGAAAAACTTGACCTACAAGATCAAAAGGCATTTCTTCAACTTCAATATTTTTTTTATTAACTAAATTAATAAACCTATCAATTGCTAAGAAAGAAAATGGTGAAGCAACACTATAGTAATATTTTATTTTCATATTATTTTTCTGCTATATATACCTTTGACTAAAATTGGATATAAAATTATGTTTGAACTCTTAAGTGCCGATACACCCAATGGAAAAAAGGTGTCTATTTTATTAGAAGAATTAAACCTAAAATATAAAGTAACTAAAATTAATATATTAAAAGGCGATCAATTTAGTCCTAAATTTTCAAAAATTAGTCCATTTAACAAAATTCCAGTTTTAAGAGATTTGAAAACAAAAAAAACAATTTTTGAATCTGGTGCCATACTTATTTATCTTGGAGAAAAATATAAAAAATTTTACGACAAAAAAGATAGGTTAAAAATATTACAATGGCTAATGGCTCAGATGGCATACGTAGGTCCAATGTTTGGGCAGCATCACCAGTTTCATCATTATAATCATGGAAAAAGTAAATTTGGAGAAGAAAGATATTTAAGAATTTCAACTCAGATATATAAAGACCTAGACAGAAGATTATCTAAATCAAAGTATTTGGCATGTTCAAAATATACGATAGCTGATATTGCAACTTTCCCTTGGGTAGCTAGACATGAAATTCATGATATTGGATTAAAAAAATTTAAAAATCTTACACGTTGGTTTGAATTAATTTCGAAAAGAAAAGCAGTTATTAAAGGATATGATTTTATGAATAGAGGTGAAACTATTCCAAAACCTTAATCGTCAGCGAAAATTTTTTCTTGTTTTTCGTGTCTTTCCTGTGCCTCAACCGTCATTGTTGCAATCGGTCTGGCAATTAATCTTTTTAAACCAATCTCTTCTCCTGTCTCTTCACAATATCCGTAAGTACCATCTTCAATTTTCTGAAGAGCAGAATCTATTTTTTTCATAAGTTTTTTATGACGATTTACAGTTCTCATTTCAACTGATTTGCTTGTAAAAGATGTTGCTTGATCCACTACATCTGCAGAAGCTGCATTGTCATCATCGTTGCCAAAAATAATTCTATTATTCTGTTCTATTAAATCGTTTTTCCATTCAGCAAGAGCTTTTCTAAAAAAAGCTTTATGTTTAGCGCACATATACTTTTCTTTAGCTGAAGGTACGTAAGTTTTTGAAATTTTTGTTGGCATATTTAATTTAATCGAAGGAATATATGTTTCATATTTTTAGTGTCAATTAATATGAATAATTATAAAAACTAAATAATGGCAATTAATAGACTATTTCACTATTTTTTACTCACACATTTGGCAGTTTGGACGCTAATACCAAGTATTACAAATCACAATTTACCTCTAGATACAATTGAGGCACTAGCTTGGGGAAGTAATTTAGATTGGGGTTTTAACAAACACCCTCCTTTAAGTGCTTTAGCAGTTGAAATATTTTATCAAATTTTTGGACCACAAGATTGGGCTTATTACCTTTTGAGTCAATTATTCGTGATAACCGCTTTCTACTTTGTGTTTAAATTATCAAAAGAAATTCTTAATACTGAAAAACACGCGCTGTTATCTGTTTTGCTGTTAGAGGGGATTTATTTTTATAACTTTACTACTCCAGAATTCAACGTGAATATATGTATGTTGCCGTTCTGGGCAATGACCGGTTACTATGCTTATAAATGCCTAAAAGATAACCTTGCAAAAGATTACATTATTCTTGGAATTGTTGCTGCGCTTGGTTTTTTATCTAAATATCTTTTTATCTATTTATTAATTGGAGTAAAAATCTTTTATATTTTTTATGTAAGAAAGAATAATTTTAAAATTAATTATATCATTCCAGGAATTATTTTTTTATTAATTCTAACCCCCCATCTAATTTGGCTTACTGAAAATAATTATATTACAATTACATATGGTTTAAAAAGAACGGGAGAAATCAAAAGCTACCTTGATCATATTATTTTACCATTAACATTTGTAGGTAAGCAAATTGGAATTTTAGTTCCTTTTTTCATTATGCTTTTTATTTTAACAAAAAGTTTTAAAACCAACTTTTTTTTCAAAGATCAAAACTTTTTATATTTACTTTCTATTACGATAATACCAATTTTTTTTATATTATTAACATCTGCTATAATGGGTGCAAAAATTAGAACAATGTGGATGACACCTTTTTACTTATTTCTTGGAACTTTATTAATTTATCTTTTTCAAAACAATATAAATTTTAATAATCTCAAAGCTTTCAATTATACTTTCCTTTTCCTATTTTTGCTTTCTCCATTTTTGTATGGATATATTTCAATTTCTCAAACTAATAAAAGAACTGATTTTCAAGGAAAGGAAAATTTAAAAATTTTTAAAAAGACTTTATCGATTTATAATTATTTTAAAGATTATAAAAAAATTATATCTATTTCAGGTAATGAATGGATTGCCGGTAATCTTTGTTACCAACTTACACCCAGACCAAAATGTATAGTAATTGCAGGTGCCGACAGAATAAGATTTAACGTTCTATTAAAAAATAATGATATAAAATTTGGATCTTTAAATAATAATCTCTTTAATAAATGAAAAAATATATTATTTTAATTCCTGTTTTTAATGATTGGCGGTCTGTTTTTAAGTTAATTAATAATATTGATTTACAAATTCATAATGAAACAGTTGATATTTTAATTGTAAACGATGCTTCAACAGAAAATCTAGATAATAATGAGAAAAATTTTTTAAAAATCAATTCTATAAAAATAATTAATCTTATAAAAAACAGCGGCCACCGAAAAGCGATTGCAACAGGACTTAAATACTGCCAAGAAAATTTAGAATATGATTACATCATTCCTATGGATGGCGATGGGGAAGATCGACCAGTAGAGCTTAAAGAATTTTTTAACAAAGTTGAAGACACTCAACCTGAAGTTATTACTGCTATCCGAATTAAAAGAAGTGAAGGATTGCTATTTAAATTTTTTTACTCTGTTCACAAAATTTTCACAAATCTTATCACTGGAAAGTTAATTAAGTTTGGTAACTACACATGTTTATCTAAAAGTGCTGTTTCTAAAATTTTGTCCAGTGGATCTGTATGGTTAAGTTTTTCTGGAGCTCTGGCTAAAATTTTCCCATCTTATGAAACTATAGATTCTATCAGGGGCATAAGGTATTTTGGTCCTTCAAAAATGAGTATTTTAGGGCTTATTTTGCATTCTTTAAGAATTTCGACAGTTTTTAGAGAAACCATTTTTATTCGTGTTGTGATTGTAATTCTTATGTTTGGTTTACTAGCTTATTATTATTCATACTATTTTTTAATACTATCTTTAGGTGGTTGGGTATTCTTATTCTTTATTATTTGTTTGGCTTTAGATGATGATATTAAAAAATTAAATAATTGTCTTAATAATATTAAAAGCCTATCTGATATTTATAGTCGGTAAGAAATCATAACTAGAAGTATCAATTTTTGAAGAATGCCCCCTTCTCATTCTCCAGTTGTTACAAAATCCAGTATCCGCTACTGTAATCATATTTCTTCCAAATTTAAAATTTGTTTTATCAATTGCTTTCATCAAACTTAGGGACTTTTCTTTCTTTTCATATGAAAATAAACCTTCATCATATTTTCCTTTTCTTGATAATCCTGAAAAAATTACACCAGCTTTTTGATAACGAGGACCTTTTAAAAAAATTTCATTTAAAGACTGAATACAAACTTTTGTTAACAAAATACTATCATCAGTTGGTATTGGTAAATCTACTTTTTTAGATCTAGAAAAAAATTTCTCATTCTTATCAAAAGGACTGTTTCTTATAAAAACAACTACTGATTTTACAACTTGTCTATCAACTCTAATTTTTTCTGCAGCATTTAAACAATGTGCAACGATAGACTCTTTTAATGTGTCGTAATCTAATACTTTTTTTCCAAACGATCTTGATACACAACAATTTTTTCTTGGATTTGAATTAGATTCGAATTCTACACAATTTACCCCTCTTAACTCCATAACTGTTTTCAAACCGAGAACATTTGTATTTTTTTTTATCCATCCATTACTTGCATCTTTTAAATCATAAGCGCTTTTAATATTATTACTTTTATACAATTTAGATATTTTTCTACCCACTCCCCAAATATCTTCAATTGGAAAATTTTTTAATAAGTCATCAATTTCTTTTTCGTTATTCAAAATAAAACTTTTAATTCCTATTTTTTCTTTTTTTGCAATATGATTTGCAACTTTTGATAATGTTTTTGTTTTTGCAACACCAATACTTACAGGGATACCTGTCCATTTTAATATCACGGATCTTAATTCACTAATAAAATTTTCTAGATCTTCATCTTTTATTAAACTTAAATCTAAAAAAGCTTCATCAATCGAATATATTTCAATTGTTGGGCAAAACTTTTTTAGAACATACATTACTCTTCTTGAAATATCTCCGTACAATGCATAGTTAGAGGAAAATACCTGGACTTTATGAGATTTAATTAAATGCTTAACTTTAAAATAAGGCTCTCCCATCTTTATTCCTATTTTTTTTGCCTCTACTGATCTTGATATAACACAACCATCATTATTAGATAAAACAACAACAGGAAGTTTATTTATTTTTGGATTAAAGAGTCTTTCACAAGAAACATAAAATGAATTACAATCAACTAATGCTATTTTTTTTGAATTTTTATTTTTTAACTTTATGTATGACATAAGTTACTATTCCCCAAACTTGAGTTTCATTATCTTCGGTGATTTCAATAAAATGGCTATGATTACCTAATTTAGAAATTAGAAAAAATTTATTATTTTTTTTAACAATTTTTTTAACTACAAGTTGCCCTTGATAATTAAGAACTGCAACTGAGTTGTGTTTAACATTAAGGCTTTTATCGACGATTAACACATCTCCGTCATAAATATGATCTTCAACCATTGAATAGCCTGAAACTCTTATTAAGAAAGTTGATGCTTTGTTTGAAATTAACTCTTCATTAAGATTTATTTCATCCTCCAAGTAGTCTGTTGCAGGAGAAGGAAATCCAGCGCACACTTTTTGAAGAATAATTGGTAACTTTTCATGAATTTTCATGTTCTTATTTTGTTCTTTTTTTACAAATATTTCAACTAAATTATAGGTTGTATTTTGAGTCCAGAGCTGAATCAGACCGGAATCAAATAGGGAACATTTAAACCCAAGTAATAACTAAATGTGGATAAAAATTATGAAGCTTTTCTTTTGAAGTAGTTTCCAAGAATAGTTGCGCCAGGTTCAATACTTATAGAGTTATAAGAAATTTTACCATGAACCTTTGCGGATGGGCCTATTGCAACTCTATTGGCAATAATATCACCTTTAACTTCACCTAAAACAAAAACCCAGTCTGAATTAATGTTTCCAGCAACTAAAGAGTTTGGTCCAACCTTAAGAAACTTGCATGTTAAATTTCCATTTACAGTTCCGTTAAAAAATAAAGTACCGTCAAATTCAACATCAGCATTACAGTTAAAAATATTAGCTTTGTTGGGGAAAATAATATTAACTTCTTTTGTATCTTTTGAGTAAAATAAAGATTTAATAAAGTTGATCACTCTTTAACTCCTAACCTCTTTTGTATATCGCTTGATGAGGTTGTAAACCTAAAAACATATTTTTCATCAGGCTTTGCTCTTTTAAAACATTCTTGAGCACATAACGCCCCTTCATGAAAACCACTTAAAATAAGTTTTAATTTACCTGGATAAGTGCATATATCGCCAATAGCAAATATCCCTTTTTCATTAGTTTCAAAATTTTTGGTATTAACTTTTAAAGATTTAGCTTCAAGATCAAGGCCCCAATTTGCAATTGGACCAAGTTCCATCTTTAAACCAAAAAAAGCTAAAACACTATCTATGTTTAATTCTTTTTGGTCTCCATTGTCATGCTTGATTATAACTTTTTCTATCTTTTCATTACCTTGAAAATCTATTGGCTGATAACAAGTTAAAATTTCAACTTTTTCTTTTTTCTCAAGATCTTTAGCAAGATTAACAGTATGTTGAGCTGCTCTAAATTCTTCTCTTCTATGAATTAAAATAATTTTTTTTGCAATTTTAGAAAGTTCAACAGTCCAATCTAATGCAGAGTCTCCTCCGCCAAAAATGCATACTGTTTGATCTTTAAACTTAGTTTTATCTTTAACTGCATAAAATAAATTGGTTTTTTCAAATTTTTCTATATTTTTTATAGGAGGTTTTCTTGGCTCAAACGAACCAACGCCTGCTGCTATAATAATATTCGGGGTTTCAAATTGAACTTGATCACTTGTGGTTACCAACCAATGATTAGTTTTCTTTTCTAACTTTTCAACTCTCTGATTTAAATGAAAATTTGTTTTAAAGGGTTTAATTTGTTTTAATAAATTTTTCGTTAAGCTTTCACCAGTGCATTCTGGCATAGCTGGGATATCATAAATTGGCTTGTCAGGATAAAGCTCAATACATTGACCGCCTGCTCTATCTAAATTATCAATAACATGAGCATTCAATCCAAGGATACCTAATTCAAAGACTGCAAATAGTCCAACTGGTCCTGCACCAACAATGACTGCATCTGTTTTAATCATCTAACCTTGTTTCTCTGGAAGATTAACAATAATTCCGTCATGTTTATCTTCCAACATTAATTGACAGCTTAGTCTGCTATTACTTTTTGTTTCAAAAGCAAAATCTAACATGTCTTTTTCACTTTCACTTTGTTCAGATAATTTATCTAACCATTCTTCTTTAACATAAACATGGCAAGTAGCACATGCGCACGCTCCCCCACAATCTGCATCAATACCAGGAATTCCGTTTTGAACGGCGCCTTCCATGATTGAAAGGCCATTTTCAACGTCTACTTGATGCTCTTTTCCATTGTGCTCTATATATGTGACTTTTGGCATAAGAACCTTATATTCATTGATAAATAGAAAACAACAATGAAGTACAAAAACTGCTTAATTGAATACAAAGATAAAAAATTTGATCTTAAGAACCAATTTAGGATTTCTAGAGGAAGCAAGTCGTCCATTAATACAATAGAAATTAATATTAAAAAAAATGGTTTAATAGGCCGTGGAGAATGTGTTCCTTACAAAAGATATGGGGATAATGTAATAAAAATTAAAAATTTATTAAAACAAAAAAAAAATGTAAATAATTTAAAATCAGTAAAAATATTATCACTCAGCAACGCCATATCTAATGCTTACTTTGATTTAAATTTAAAAGAAAAAAAAATATCTTTTAAACAATATTTAAAAAAAACTAGATACAAAACTGCAGTTACAATACCTATATTTAAAGAAAAAAAATTTATAAATGAAGTCAAAAAATATAAAAATGTCAAAATATTAAAAATTAAATTAAATGAAAAAAATATTTTTAATTATTTAGATATTATAAAAAAATACTCACCAAAAAGCAAAATCATCATCGATGCAAATGAAGGATGGTCATTATCTTTTTTAAAAAAAAATGAACTTAGGATAAAAAAATATAATATTCTTTTTATAGAACAGCCAGTTAAATCAGGAAAAGATCATTTAATAAAAACTGGTTTACATTTATGTGCTGATGAAAGTTTTCATTTCAATAAACAATTTAAAAAAATTAAAAAAAATTATAGCTGGGTTAATATCAAACCAGATAAATTTGGCAGTGAAACTAATGTTTTAAAAGCCATTAAATTTGCAAAAAAAAATAAATTGAAAATATTTCTAGGATGCATGGTAAGCAGTTCTTTATCTATTATTCCGTCCTTAAGATTTGCCAAGTATTCTAATTTGCTTGATCTAGATGGGGCTATGTTCTTAACCAAAGATTATAAAAATGGATTAATCTATAAAAAAGATAATTTGATTTACAATAAATCATTTAATTATGGGTATTGATCATGTTGCAATGTAAAAAAAATGATCTCTTTTATTTGATTTTAAAATATAGTTTTACTACAATATATTGGGGGAAATAAATTGAGCAAATATCAAGAAACTTTTAATCACTCGTTATCAAATCCTGAAGAATTTTGGTCACAAGCTGCTGATGATGTCAAATGGATAAAAAAATATGACAAGGTAGTGCACTGTGAAAAGCCTCCTTTCTATAGATGGTTTAAAGGCGGAAAAATTAATACTTGTTACAATGCTTTAGATCGTCATGTCGATGAAGGTAATGGAGAACGTACTGCGCTAATTTATGATAGTGCAATGACAAATACTAAAAAGAAATTTTCATATTTAGAACTTAGAGATAAAACCGCAGAACTTGCCGGTGCACTTCAAAGATCTGGGATACAAAAAGGCGACCGAATAATTATTTATATGCCAATGATACCAGAAGCAGTCATGGCCATGCTAGCGTGTGGAAGAATTGGCGCGGTTCACTCTGTAGTTTTTGGTGGTTTTGCTTCAAGTGAATTAGCAAGTCGAATTGATGACTCAAAAGCAAAAATGATTTTGTCTGCTTCATGTGGTTTGGAGCCTGGAAGAACAGTTGAATATAAACCTTTACTAGACGGCGCAAAAAAAATTGCAAAACACAAAGTTGAAAAAACAGTTATTTTTCAAAGAGAACAGAGCAAATGTGAAATTGGAAAAGATGATGTTGACTGGAATGAATTTATAAGCGGAGCTAATAAAGCAGAATGTGTTGAGTGTGATGCAAATGATCCTGCTTACATTTTGTATACTTCTGGAACAACAGGCGTTCCCAAAGGAATACTAAGAGACATTGGTGGACATATTGTAGGTCTTAAATGGACAATGAAAAATGTTTATGACATCAATCCTGGAGATATTTGGTGGTCTGCAAGTGATATAGGTTGGATCGTTGGTCATTCCTATATTGTGTATGGTCCTTTATTTCATGGATGCACAACAGTAATCTTTGAAGGAAAACCAGTTGGAACTCCAGATCCAGGTGCTTTTTGGAGAATAATTTCTGAATACAAAGTTAAAACACTATTTACTGCTCCTACAGCTTTTCGAGCTATTAAAAAAGAAGACCCTAATGGAGAATATTTTAAAAAATACGATCTATCAAAATTTGAAGCATTATATCTTGCAGGTGAAAGAGCTGATCCTGATACAATTCACTGGGCAGAAGGTTTATTAAAAAAACCCGTAATTGATCATTGGTGGCAAACTGAAACAAGTTGGACCATTGCAGGAAATTTTAAAGGACTTGGATTGTTTCCAACAAAATATGGTTCTGCAGGTAAACCAGCTCCTGGTTATGATGTTAAAGTTTTAAAAGAAGATGGTAGTGAGGCTAAACCTGGAGAGATGGGAGATATTTGTGTTAAGCTTCCTTTGCCACCAAGTACTTTTCCAACACTTTGGAATGCAGACAAAAGATATGAAGAAAATTATATGACTACTTATTCTGGATATTACCAAACTTATGATGCGGGTCATATTGATGAGGATGGTTATGTTTGGATTATGTCTAGAACTGATGACATTATTAATGTTGCAGGACACAGATTATCAACGGGTTCTATGGAAGAAGTTCTATCTGAACATCCTGATGTTGCAGAATGTGCAGTTATTGGAATAGCAGATAAACTCAAAGGCCAAATGCCAGTTGGATTGGTAGTGTTAAAAGCAGGCGTTATAAAAACACCAGAAGATATTCAAAAAGAATGTGTAAAAATGATTAGAGAAAAGATAGGACCAGTTGCAGCCTTTAAAAATGCAATTGTAATCAAAAGACTTCCAAAAACTAGATCTGGAAAAGTGTTAAGAGGGACAATGAGAAAAATTGCAGACAAAGAAGAATATAAAATGCCAGCAACAATCGATGATCCAGCAATTCTGGATGAAATCAAAGACTCTCTTATGGTTGCTAAGATCTTATAATTATTTGTGATTTAAAAAGTCTCTCTCAATACACATAGCGATACCCATACCACCACCAATACAAAGAGTTGCTAAACCTTTTTTAACTTTTCTTTTTTGCATCTCATGAATTAAAGATACAAGAATTCTAGCACCAGATGCACCGATTGGATGTCCAAGAGCAATCGCACCACCATTTACATTTATTTTATCAGCAGTAAAACCAAGCTCTTTATTTACTGAAATTGCTTGTGCCGCAAATGCTTCATTAGCTTCGACTAAGTCGACTTGGTCTTCACCCCAACCAGCTTTTTCTAAAGCTTTTTTTGAAGCCGGTATTGGACCAGTGCCCATGATTGATGGATCCACTCCACATTGTGCCCAAGAAACTATTCTGGCTAAAGGTTCAATTTTTCTTTTCTTTGCTTCTTCAGCAGTCATTAATACAACTGCAGCAGCGCCATCATTAATTCCAGAAGCGTTACCGGCAGTAACTGTACCATCCTTCTTAAACGCAGGTCTTAATTGAGATAATTTATCAACTGTTGTATCTGATTTTGGATATTCATCTGTATCAAATGTTTTTTCTTGTTTTTTAATTTTTACTTTGATTGGAACAATTTCATCTTTAAATTTCTTTTCATTAATTGCTTCTGTTGCTTTTCGTTGAGATGATGATGCAAAAGTATCCTGATCTTCTCTAGAAATTTTATATTTTTCAGCAACATTTTCAGCAGTAATGCCCATATGATAATTATTATAAGCATCCCATAAACCATCAACGATCATACTATCTGTTAAAGTGCCAGGACCCATTTTGATGCCATTTCTTAAATTTGCAAAGTGCGGAGCGTTACTCATACTTTCTTGACCACCAGCAACCATAACTTTTCCATCACCACATAATAATGAGTTATATGCTAGAGCAACTGAGGCTAATCCTGATCCACACACCTGATTAATTGTTGTTGCAGTTTTATCTTTTGAAATTCCTGCGTGGATAGCCGCTTGTCTTGCTGGGTTTTGTCCAGCGCCAGTTGTTAACACTTGGCCCATGTAAACCATATCAACATCATCTGCTTTTAAGTGAGAGTGGTTCATACACCTTTTAATAACTTCTGCTCCAAGTTGAGGTGCGGTTTGTGACGCCAAAGAACCACCAAAAGATCCGATTGCAGTTCTAAAAGCACTTGTAATTACGATATTAGTTTTATCTGACATTCATTTTCTCCTAATTAAATTATTGATAATGTTGACCACCATTAATATTTAAAGTTGCACCAGTCATAAAAGCTGCTTCATCACTACATAGGTAACTTACTAGTGAAGCAATTTCTTTTGGATCAGCCAATCTTCCAACGGGAATTTGAGCTACGATACTTTCTAATATTTTTGGATCAATTTTTTTAACCATATCTGTTCCAACATAACCAGGTGCAATAGCATTAACAGTAACACCTTTGTTTGCATTTTCTTGTGCAACAGCTTTCGTAAAACCTATGATACCAGCTTTTGCAGCTGAGTAATTTGATTGTCCCATTTGCCCCTTAACACCGTTAATAGAACTAATAGAAACAATTCTACCAAATTTTTTTGCTCTCATGTTTTCAATAACATTTCTTGTTACATTAAACATTGAGTTTAAATTAATATTAATTACAGCATTCCATTCTTCTACGGACATCTTATGTAAAAATTTATCCTTTGTTATACCTGCATTATTAACTAAAATATCGATCGTCTTTCCAGACTCTTCTTCAATTTGTTTAATTGCTTTAACGCAATCTTCATAATAAGAAACATCGAATTTTATAACTTTAATTCCAGTTTCTTTAGAAAATTCATTTGGACCTTCTGGTGTTCCAATATAACTTGCAACAACTTCATATCCGTCATCTTTTAATTTTTTAGAAATTGCAGCACCAATTCCTCTTGTACCGCCTGTTACTAGTGCTAATCTATTTGTCATTGTGAAGACGCTTATATTACTTTCTTAAATTACTACAAGGTTAGATATAAAATCTGGGGGAGAAACCTAACCTTGTAGATAAGTACTAAAATTAGTTTTTAGTAGTTTCAGCTTTAACAGTAGCTTTAGCAGTTTCTTCAGAAACAACTTTTTTAAGCTCAGTTAAACCATCTAAAAATCTAGTATTTAGAATTTGGTATGCTTCGTTAGCAGTTTTTTCATTGATTTTAGATAATTCAGCAACGTTTTTTTGTGCTTCTACGATTGCTTTTTTTACTAATTCAATTGATTTAGCTGCTTGGTCTTGAGTATTACCTTTTGCAACTTCAGTAGTAGCTTCTTTTGCGCTAGAGATAGCAGTATTAAGAATTTCTACTTGTTTGCTTGCGAAAGCGTTTACACCTTCGAAAACAGCTTTAGATGCACCAGCAACTGCTTCAAGAGTTTTCTTTTGAGCATCAATGTAGTTTGCAGAATTTACATCTACATTTGGTAATTTTGTTGCTGATAATACTTTTTGAAAATCAAACATTTCAAATGGATTGTTAGCGTTGAACATATTGTTCTCCTTATATTTAGTGTTATCGTTCATAACTGAAGGTTATATATATTGCGATGCGCAATATTTCAATAGATAAAAAACTTATATATTATAAATTATTGATTTTATTGATTTATTTTTATGTGCGTAGCAAAATAATATATTGCAATGTAAAAGAATATATTGCATTTGCTAATAAAAGCTATTTAAATGCTTTTAACCTTAAGAAAGTAAAAAATGAAAAAAGAAAATAATACAACGGATTTTACAAAAATTCAGGCACCAAATTTTGATCAGTTAAACGACATATTTGAAAACAACTTAAAAATTTATAATAATTTTATTAACAATATGTCTGAGCCAAAAAAAGGTGATCAGAATGATAAAAAGAACGACAAAAATAAAAATAATTTTACCCCGGTAGATTTATTAAATTTAATTAACCCTACTACAACAAAGATCACAAATTCTTTATTTGATATTTCAAGTAAAATGACAACTAAGCCAGATGCTTATTACCAAAATATTAATAAATGGATCCAAGAAATAACTTCTTTAAATTTTTATTTTATTTCGCGTTTATCTAATAAACCTGCTGATCCAATAGCAGTACCCGATAAAACAGATAAAAGATTTTCAACTCCAGAGTGGTCTGAAAATATTTTCTTTGATTTTATAAAACAGTTTTATCTTCTTACTTCTCGTATGATGGATAGTATTGTAGATTCATTAGAACATATTGATCCAAAACAAAAAAAATTAATTAAATTTTATACCAACCAAATAAATGCAGCTTTTTCACCAACAAATTTTGTTGCAACTAACCCAGAAGTATTAAACCAAACTATAAAAGAAGGTGCTCAAAATTTAGTAAGAGGTTTTGAGAATTTTAGAAAAGATTATCTAAAACATCCAAATAAAATGTTTATTTCCCAAACAGCCGAGGAGTTCACTGTGGGTGATAATATTGCAAATACTAAAGGATCAGTAATTTTTAAAAATAATGTTTTTGAATTAATTCATTATTCTCCAGAGACTAAGCAACAGTTTGAAAAACCAATACTTATTATCCCTCCATTTATCAATAAGTTTTACATCATGGATTTGAATGAAAAAAAATCTATGATCAAATATTTACTAGAAAAAAATCAGAATACATTCTTAATCTCTTGGAAAAATCCAAAAGCAGATAGTAAAGACTTTGGTTTTAATGAATATATAAATGATGGTGTGCTAAAAGCTTTAGAGCTTGTTTGCAAAGAAACAGGATCAGATGGCGCAAACGCTGCATCTTACTGTGTTGGCGGAACATTAACATCAATGGTTCTTGCTCACTTGGCAAATCAAAAAAATAATAAATATAAAATTTTATCATCAACATTCTTCACAAGCCTTGTCGACTTTACTGAGCCGGGTGATCTTGGTGTTTTTATTAGTGAAGAGCAAATCGAAATGATTGAAAAGCAAATGAAAGGCAAAGGTTACTTTGATGGTAAAGATATGGCAGCATGCTTTAATTTTATGAGACCTGGTGACCTGTACTGGAATTATGTAATTAATAATTATTTAAAAGGAAATCAGCCTACGGCATTTGACATGTTATATTGGAATAGTGACTCTACTAGAATACCAGAAGTTCTACATAGTGATTATTTAAGATCAATGTACTTAAATAACTTATTAGTTAAAAAACAATATAATTTTGATGGAAACATTTTAGATATGTCTAAAATTTCTACTCCAATGTTTCATGTTGCAACTACTGATGATCATATTGCTCCTTGGAAATCTGTATTCATGGGTTTGTCTCAATACAAAAGTAATATTGAATTCACTCTAGCAAACTCAGGTCATATTGCTGGTATTATACAAGGAAAAGGTGCGAAACCTGGCAAGCAATATTATTTTGAAAATAGTAAAATTGAAAAAGACTCAGAAAAATGGTTAGAAAATTCAAAAAGAGTTGAGGGATCATGGTGGCCTAAATGGACTGATTGGTTAAAACAATATTCTGGTGATTTAAAAAATATTAATGAAATCAATTTAAATAATTTGAAAGAGCTATATAAAGCTCCTGGAAAATACGTGTTAGAAAAATAATGATTGAAATAAAAAAATACTCAAACAGAAGATTATATAATACTGAAACTAGCTCTTATATTACTCAAGAGGATATCGTTTCTTTAATCAAACAAGGAAAGCAATTTAAAATTAAGGATGTTGAATCTAAAAAAGATATTACTTCAAGTATTTTAACTCAAATCGTTTTAGAAAGAGAAACTACTGGTACAAACTTAATTCCTGAGGAATTTTTAAAACAAATTATTCTGTTTTATGAGAATGATAGATCATCAGAGATGTTTGGTTTTTTAAGTAACGTAATGAATTTTGCTGATGCAAATAAATTTTTTAATAATGGCTTTCAAAATATTATGAAATTTAATCCTTTTGATTTCCAAGCTTACTTTAATAATAATTCAAGTAATAATGATGCTAAGGAGACTCCTCCTGCTGAAAATAATACATCAAAAGAAAATGAAATATCAGAATTAGCTAATCAAATTGATGAGCTAAAATCTGAAATCAACAAATTAAATAAAGAAAAAGTTAATTAAAACTATAAGGCTTTCCAGAGCTTTTTAGAATTAGTTCCTGATTCCAAACTACAATTTTTCCACCAATAATTGTTCCAAAGGGAGAGACATCAATATTAGTTCCATTAAATGGAGTCCAGCCACAATTACTTTCTATCCATTCATCCTTTATAGTAAATTTTTGGTTAAGTTTATAAATTGTTAAATCTGCAATATGACCAACCTCAAGTGCTCCTCTATTTTTAATGCCAAAAATTTTACAAGGGTTAATGCACAAAAGTTCAACTAATTTTTTTAAATTAATTTTACCTTTTAAAAAATAATCAGTCATTATTAATCCTATAGTCTGTGTACCTGGCATACCAGACGGGCTTTTTGGATAAGGTTGTTTTTTTTCCTCAATCGTATGAGGAGAATGGTCAGAACCAATGATGCTAATCAAATTATCTTTTACCCCTTTCCATATTCCATCACTATGTTCTTTGGTTCTTATGGGAGGGTTGATTTGTGCAAAAGTATCTAGCTGATCATAGATATCCGGCGCATATAAAGATAAATGTTGCGGTGTTGTTTCTAAAGTTGTTTGCGTTGGTTTTTTATCTCTTACATAATCAACTTCATCTTTAGTTGTTATATGTAAAATATGAATGTTTTTTTTATATTTATTTGAAAGTTCTATTAATTTTTTTGTAGATGAAACCGCACAATCAACACTTCTCCATTTATAATGCGATTTAACATTACCCTCTTCAATTGTACTTTTTCTCGACATGAGCATATCTTCATCTTCAGAATGAATAGATACTATTCTTGGTGAGTTTTTAATAACTTGCTCAATATAAAAATCGTCTTTAACCAAAAGATCACCAGTTGAAGAACCAACAAACATTTTGACTCCGCAGCATCCATCAAAGCCTTTTAAAAAATCTAATTTGTCTGAATTTTCGTTAGTAGCCCCAAAATAAAATGCATAATTACAATGCATATTATCTTTTGCTCTTGATAGCTTATCATTAAGCGCATCTAGATTATCTGTTATTGGAGAGGTATTTGGCATCTCAAATATTCCAGTAATGCCGCCTATCACAGCCGCTCTACTCCCGCTCTCTAAAGTTTCTTTTTTGGGATGGCCAGGTTCTCTAAAATGCACATGAGTGTCGATAAAACCAGGAAAAATTGTAAGACCTGCACAATCTTTTACTTCATGTGGACCATCTGGAATATTCTTATCTATTTTTTTAATCTTATTATCTTCAATTAAAATATCTAAGTTTTGAAGCTCATCATTGTAGCAAACTTGACCATTTTTTAATAATAATGACATAATAAAAGTAATGAGATCTAATTATACAACTAACATAGAAAACAAAAGAGTAATTTCAATAACTGGGGATGAATCCGAGACTTTTTTAAATAATATTATCACTAACGATGTAAAAAAAATAAACTCTAATAATTCTATTTATTCTTGTTTATTATCACCTCAAGGGAAAGTTATAAGTCATTTTTTTATATCAAAGATAGATAATAAATTTCTTATTATAATAGATGATTATTTATCTAATGATCTCATAGAAAAGCTTAATTTTTACAAATTAAGGTCTCAAGTAGATATAAAAGATGAAAATTTATATAATGTTATATTTACAACAGATGAGAATTTTAAATTTAATTCAATTTTAGATTTTGAAGATCCAAGAATTCCTAATTTTGGTAAATATTTTATTTCAAAAAAAAATGACAATTTAGATATTAATTTAGAAGATAATGAAAAATATTATAAATTAATAAATTTAAATGGACTGATTGATAGCATTTTTAATCAAATACAAGGTCAATATTTTTCTTTGGAATTGAATATGCAAGAGTTAAACGCTATTGATTTTTCCAAAGGTTGTTATATTGGTCAAGAAAATACAGCCAGAATGAGTCTAAAAGAAAAAATATCAAAAAAACTATTTCGTCTTAATAGTGAAAGTAAGCTAAGTTCTGGTGAAGAAATATTCTTTAACAAAGAAATAATTGGAAAAATTGTTAGTGAGAATCCAAATTTTGCAATGATCAAAATGTCAAAGTTTAATGAATTCAATGATAAAGATTTAAAAACTCAAAAAGATATAAAAGTAAAAATTTTTAAACCAAATTGGATGAATTGAAATGGTGCGGTCAGAGAGACTTGAACTCTCACGGGAAAACCCACACGGCCCTCAACCGTGCCTGTCTACCAATTCCAGCATGACCGCTTTTTTGCTGTATTCAGAATATAAAATGTGACATTAATGTTAAATATTTTTTTTTAAATAAATATTATATTTAATTATGAGTAACGAAATTAAGTTTAATTCTGAAATAGAGAGCATAACAAGCCCGCTATATAAAAAAATACAAGGTGCCATCCCAGAGATTGAGTGGCCAACAATGGCTCCTTATATTTACGAAATCAATAAACTTAAAAAAGAAAAAGACGTCACAATTTTAGCTCATAACTATCAGGCGCCAGAAATTTTCTATGGTGTCGCTGATATTGTTGGAGACTCACTTGGGCTAGCGATTGATGGAGCGAAAGTAAAAACAGATAAAATTTTGATGTGCGGTGTTCATTTTATGGCTGAGACTGCAAAAATTATGTCGCCTGAAAAAAAAATTATACTTCCTGATTTATCGGCTGGTTGTTCATTGGCAGAGTCAATTACTCCTGCAGATGTAAGAAAATTAAAAGAAGAAAACCCAGGAGTGCCAGTTGTTACTTATGTCAATACATCTGCAGATGTTAAGGCTGAGACAGATATATGTTGTACATCTGCTAATGCGGTCAAAATTGTCGAGTCTCTTAATGTAGATAAAGTTATTTTCTTACCTGATGAATATTTAGCAAAATATGTAGCGAGCAAAACTCAAGTTGAAATTATTTCATGGAAAGGAAAATGTGAAGTACATGAGAAGTTTACTGATACAGAAATTTTAGAACTTAGAAAAAAATATCCTGATTTAAAAGTAGTCTCTCATCCTGAATGTCCTCCAGATGTTATAAAAGCTTCAGACTATACTGGATCTACAGGCTCGATGATTGATTATGTAAAAAATACAAAAGCTAAAGATATCTTTTTAGTCACTGAGTGTTCGATGAGTGATAACATTCAAGTTGAAAACCCAAATATTAATTTTGTTAAACCATGTAACCTTTGTCCTCACATGAAAAAAATTACATTACAGAGTATTTTAAAATCATTAAAAGAAGACAATAATTTAATTGAAATTGATAATGAGATTATTTTGAAGGCTCGCGGTGCAATTGAAAAAATGATTGCTGTTGGCAGATAACATTAGTGAGTGAAAATCAAATAAAGCAATTAATCAATCTTTCAATCCAAGAAGATAAAGTTCATCAAGATATTACATCCAAACTAACAATTCCTAAAAATCTAGTTGTATCAGTAAATATTGTTTCAAAAGGTAATGGGATTCTATTTGGAGTAAATATAGTAAAAAAAATTTTAAAAACTATTGATAAAAAAATAAAAATAAAAATTTTTAAATCAGATGGAAAAGGAATTAAAAAAGGGAATAAAATTATAAATTTAAAAGGTAAAGGACAATCAATCCTTAAAAGCGAGAGAATAATTTTAAATTTCTTAGGTCACTTAAGTGGAGTTGCTTCTGAAACTAAAAAACTAGTTAATAAAACTAAAAAATATAAAACAAAAATTTGTTGTACGAGAAAAACGTCGCCTGGTATGCGTCACCTTCAAAAACTAGCAGTTAAGGCAGGAGGTGGGTTTAATAATAGATATGATTTGGAACAGGAAATTTTCATTAAAGATAATCATCATTTAGATAAAGTGAAATTTCGAGATAAAATTATTCAAGTTATAAAAAAAAATAAAAATAAAAAAATTATTAATGCTGAAGTTGATAATCTAAATCAATTAAAACAAATTGTAGATTTAAAAATTGATAGAATTTTGCTTGATAATTTTTCAATACTAAGTTTGAAAAAAGCTTTAAAAATAATACCAAAAACTATTCAAACAGAAGCTTCGGGTAATATTAATCCAAAAAATATTATTCAATACGCTAGAACTGGAGTGAAACGAATATCTTTAGGTTATTTGACTCACTCAGTGAAAAATTTTGATTTTTCTCTTGAATTTTAACTAATTTCTTTTTGATAAAATTTTAGCTTGAGCAGCTGAAAGTCTAGCGATTGGTACTCTATAAGGTGAGCAAGAAACATAATTTAATCCTGCTTTCTGACAGAACATAATCGAGTCTGGATCGCCGCCATGCTCACCGCAAATTCCTAATTTAATTTTTGATTTATTTTTCTTTGCATTCTTACAAGCAAGTTCAACCAATTGTCCCACTCCATTAACATCTATGCTTACAAATGGATCAATTTTAAAAATATTATTATCTACATAATCATCTAAGAACTTACCCGCATCATCTCTACTAATACCTAGAGTGGTTTGAGTTAAATCATTTGTTCCAAAACTAAAAAAATCTGCATGCTTCGATATATCATGAGCATTAAGCGCAGCTCTTGGCAACTCAATCATTGTTCCAACCATATAGTCTAGTTTTTGATTATATTTTTTTGATATCTCTTTTGCTTTACTATCTACAAGTTCTTTTAAAATTTCTAATTCTTGACCTGTAGCAACAAGTGGAATCATAATTTCTGGTAAAACTTTTATTTTTTCTTTCTTACACTGTAATACTGCTTCAAAAATTGCTTCACATTGCATCTCGTATATTTCTGGATAAGAAATGGCTAATCTACAACCTCGATGACCTAGCATTGGATTTTCTTCGTGAAGATCAGAGATTCTATCTTTAATTTCTTTTTCTGAAATTCCCAAGGAGGACGCCACAGATGAAATTTCTTTTTCACTTTTTGGTAAAAACTCATGAAGAGGTGGATCTAATAATCTAATAGTAACAGGCAAACCTTTCATGATGGAGAAGATTTCATAAAAATCTTTCTTTTGAAAAGGTAATATTTTACCCAAAGCTTCGCTACGATCTTCTTTTGATTTTGATAAAATCATTTGTCTGACATATAAAATTCTTTCTTCGTCAAAAAACATATGTTCAGTTCTACATAAACCTATACCTTCTGCCCCAAACTCTCTTGCAACTTTTGTATCTAATGGAGTTTCAGCATTAGTTCTAACTTGCATTTTTCTAGTTTTATCAGCCCAAGACATGATTTTTGAAAAATCACCTGAAATATCTGGTTTAATGGTTTTGACTTCACCTGACATAACCTCTCCACTTGATCCATCTATTGTAATGATCTCGCCTTCTTTAAAGACTCGATTGCCAACTTTAAATTCTTTGCTTTGATAATCAATTTGAATTGTTCCAGAACCAGATACACATGGTTTACCCATTCCTCTAGCAACAACTGCCGCGTGACTTGTCATACCACCGCGACAAGTTAAGATTCCTTCTGCTGCATTCATACCGTGAATATCCTCTGGTGATGTTTCTAATCTTACAAGTATTGTTTTTTGATTTTGTGATTTCAAAGTTTCAGCATCATCAGCAGAAAAAGTAATTTTTCCAGATGCTGCTCCTGGAGAAGCTGGCAGTCCTTTTGCTATAATATCTTTCTCGGCTTTTGGATCTAGAGTTGGATGAAGCAAGGTATCTAGCATTTTAGGATCAATTCTTAATAATGCCTCATCTTTTTTTATTAAGTTTTCTTTCACCATATCTACAGCAATTTTTATTGCAGCTTTTGCAGTTCTTTTTCCAGATCGTGTTTGAAGCATCCAGAGTTTTTTATTTTCAACCGTAAATTCAATATCTTGCATATCTTTGTAGTGTTTCTCTAATTTTTTATAAATTTGAACTAATTGCCCATAAACTTTTGGCATTGTTTCTTCCATTGATAAGGCATCTGATTTTGCTTCTAATCTTGCTTTTTTGGTAATGTTCTGTGGTGTTCTAATCCCTGCAACTACATCCTCACCTTGCGCATTGATTAAATATTCACCATAAAAACTTTTTTCACCAGTTGATGGATTTCTTGTAAACGCAACTCCTGTTGCGCAATCATCTCCCATGTTTCCAAAAACCATTGACTGTACGTTTACAGCTGTTCCCCACTCTTCTGGTATATTATTTAATTTTCTATAAGTCTTTGCTCTTTGATTTCTCCATGATTGAAAGACTGCTCCAACCGCTCCCCATAATTGTTGATATACATCTTGAGGAAAATCTTTTTTGATTTCTCTTTTAATAACATCTCTAAAGTCTTTAATTAATTTTTTCCAATCTTCTGCATCCAAATCAGTGTCCAATGTTACACCTTTTGTTAATTTATAATTTTCAATTAAATCTTCAAAATTATGATGATCAACACCAAGCACAACATTGCTATACATTTGAATAAAACGTCTGTAGCTATCATACGCAAATGTTTCATTTTTAGTCTTAGCGGCTAAACCTAGAACTGTTTCATCATTTAAACCTAAGTTCAAAACCGTATCCATCATACCAGGCATAGAAACTCTCGCTCCTGATCTTACAGATACCAAAAGTGGATTCTTTTTATCTCCAAATTTTTTACCAATTTTTTTTTCTACATCTTTGATCGCAGACTTTACTTGCTTGTCTAAGCCGACTGGATTTTTTCTGTTTCTTTTATAAAATTCATTACATGCTTCAGTTGAAATCGTAAAACCTGGTGGCACAGGAAGGCCTATTTTTATCATTTCGGAAAGATTTGCACCCTTTCCGCCTAGTAAATTTTTTAAACCAGTTTTGTCTTTTTTTGATGTTTTACTAAAATTATAAACCCAAGTTGCCATTTTTAAGATCCATCTAATTTTGAAAAATCAGTAAATTTTTCAAAGGTTTTACATAAGAGAGTTAATAATTCTAGCCTATTTTTTCTTACCTGTTGATTATCATCGTTGACCTTTACATTATCAAAGAAATTATCCGTCATAGGTTTTAACTCTGACAATAAAGTTATAGTTTTTTCATTATCTCTTAGTCGACTGGGAGTTGTAAAATAATCTCTAGCTTCGTTTAATTTAATAAGCATTTCATCTTCAGAAGGGTGTTGAAATAAAACATTATCCGGATTTCCAAAAAACTCTTCTTCTTGATTTGATTGATCTAAAATGTTTTTTGATCTTTTATAAATTGAAATAGCATCCTGGCCTTGAGATTTTTTTAAACATTTTGAAAGTTCATTTATATTTTTCATAATTAAATAAAAATCATCTGACCTGTTGTTTTCTAAAATTGAATTGGTAACATCTAATCTTGCACCTTTATCCTTTAAATTAATTTTAAATCTTTCAATAAAAAATTGAAAAAGATCCTCTATAACTTTTTCATTTGTTAATTGGTAATTTTGAGTAAGGTAAAGATTCTTTGAATTATTTAATATCTCTTTTAAAGATAAGCTAATTTTATTTTCAGTGATTAATCTTAAAACACCAAGACAAGCTCTCCTTAGAGCAAAAGGATCTTTTGAACTTGTTGGTTTTTCATTAATTCCAAAAAAACCAATTAAAGTGTCAATCTTATCAGCAACTGCAACTGCAATTGAAATTTTTTCTTTTGGAACTTTTCCACTTGGGCCAAGAGGTAAATAGTGATTTTGAATAGCATTACTAATTTCTTGGCTAAAACCTTGCTCTAATGCAAAATATCTTCCAATAGTACCTTGCAGCTCTGGATACTCACCCACTAAATCAGAAACCAAGTCTGCTTTGCAAATTGAACCAGCAATTTCTGTATCTTCTTTGTTTGCTCCAATTGTATCGGCAATCACAGAACTCAACTGACGAATTCTTTGAGTCTTGTCATAAAGCGTGCCCAGCTTTTGATAAAATACTATTGAATTTAATTTAGTAACTTGTTTAACTAAATTTTGCCTTTTATTTTTATCCCAAAAAAATTTAGCATCTGATAATCTTGCATCAATTACTTTTTCGTTTCCTTTAGTAATTAAATTTTTATTATCAAAATTATTTGCAACAAATAGAAATGAATTTATTATTTTATTTTCCTGCTCTGACTTCATGGGAAAATATCTTTGATGATTAACCATTGTTAAGTTCAATAATTCATCTGGTAATTCTAAATACTCTGGGTCAAACTTACCTTTTAAAATTACTGGTGTTTCTACTAAATTTGTAACTTCATCAACCAGAGCATTATTAATTTCTAGAGAGCATTTATTTTTTTTTAATAGTTTCTCTAATTCAATATTTATTTTTGACTCTCTTTTTATATGGTTTATTTCAATTTTATTTTTTTCTAAGTTTTTTTTATAATCTTTAAAATTTTTAATCTTAATTTCTTTATCTTCAAAAGGCCCGTTAACATAAGTAGAGTTTGATGAATTAATATGAAAAAAACTAAAATCTAATACTTGATTATCAAGTAAACACAGTATGGACTTTAAAGGCCTTCCCCAAAAACAATCATGATCAGACCATCTCATTGACTTTTTCCAGTTAATAGTCTGAAGAATTGAAGGTAATTTTTTTCTTAAAATATCAGAAGTCAGTAAAGTTTTGGCTGGTAATTTTACAAAATAAAATTCTCCTTTATCTGTACTTTTTTGAATTAAATCCTCTTTTAGTGCATTTTTAGATTTCAAAAATCCCTCAAGTGCTTGATCGTTACATCCAACCTTAGGTCCTTTCACTTCTTGAGACTCTATTTTTTGATTTAAAGTAATATTTTCAATAAAAACTATTAATCGTTTAGGAGTAGAAAAAATATCAAATTCTTTGAACTTAATATTATTTTCATTCAATTCTTTTAATATCAATTCGTGAATTTGTTTTCTGGCATTAATCTGTAAACCGTGAGGAATTTCTTCAGAGTAAAGTTCTAGAAAAAAATCTGACATTATTGTTTTTCAATCCAGAGTTCTCCACATGCTTTTGCTAAAGTTCTAATTCTTGTAATATAGTTAGCTCTTTCAGCAACACTAATCACTCCTCTTGCATCTAACAAATTAAATAAGTGACTAGCTTTAAGACACTGGTCGTAAGCTGGTAAACAAAGTTTTTTTTCTGCTAAATCTTTTGACTCTTTTTCAACTTTATTAAACTGGTCAAATAAGCTTTCTGTATTTGCGTGTTCAAAGTTATATGCTGAAAATTCTTTTTCAGCTTGTAAAAATACATCTCCGTATTTGACACCTTCATGATTCCAATCAAGATCATAAACATTATTTTTGTTTTGAATATACATACAAATTCTCTCTAAACCGTAAGTAATTTCTGATGACACAGGCTTGCACTCAAATCCTGCCATTTGTTGGAAATAAGTAAACTGAGTAATTTCCATTCCATCACACCACACTTCCCAACCTAGTCCTGAAGCACCTAATGTTGGACTTTCCCAATCATCTTCAACAAATCTAATATCATGATCTTTATAAATAATTCCAAGAGCCGTTAAGCTTTTTAAATATAACTTTTGAATATCTTCTGGCGAAGGCTTTATGATTACTTGAAATTGGTAGTAATGCTGAAGACGATTTGGATTTTCTCCATAACGCCCATCTGTTGGCCTTCTTGATGGTTGAACATACGCTGCTTTCCAATGTTTTGGCCCGAGTGATCTTAGTGTAGTTGCTGGATGAAATGTACCGGCGCCTACTTCAATATCATATGGTTGTAAAATTACACATCCTTGATCTGACCAAAATTTTTGCAGTTTAAAAATAATTTCTTGAAAAGTTAGATAAGGAACTTTTTTTTTTAATTTTTTAACTTTAGGCTGTTTTTTAACTTTCGTTTTAACTTTTTTTTTAACTAAGTTTTTCTTTTTGATCATAGTCCAAATTTATTCCATAACGATCTTGTTTCAATTTCGTCTGCAATATTTGAAAATTGGTTTGATATTTGACTTGATAATTTTCTTTTTAACCAGCTTTCAGGTTTGTCAAATTTCTTAATTACAACTTTTTTTCCATATTTTTCTTGAATAACATCTTCCATATTACCAAGACCATCAACTAATCCTAATTCTTTAGATTGAATACCTGACCAAAATTCACCGGTAAATAATTGATCATCTTTATCAGATGAGATTTTATCTTTTCTACTATTTTTTACTAAGCTAATGAATTGTTCGTGCAAATCTAATTGTATTTTTTTTAATCTTTCTATGTCTTCTGGCTTTTCATCCATAAAAGGATCTAGAGTACTTTTATTTTTACCTGCAGTATGAACTCTTCTTTCAATACCAATTTTTTTAATAAGTTCTTTTAATCCAAATGATGAATATATAACTCCAATAGAACCTACAATCGAACTGGGGTTCGCATAAATTTCATCACCCGCACAAGCAAGCATATATCCTCCGGATGCAGCCACATCTTCAGCAAACGTTATAACTTTTACTTTTTTTTCTTCAGCCAATCTTCTGATTAACGAATAAATCAAATGAGATTGTACTGGAGATCCACCTGGTGAATTAATTGAGATTGCTACAGCAGATAGTTTTTTTTGATTAAATGCTTTTTTAATAATTTGCTCATGACTACTTAGACTCATGCCTTGCTGAAATCGTCCAACATTTCCGATAACTCCGCTTAATCTAATGTGTGCAACTTGTGGTTTTTTTGAAAAAATCATAACTATAAAAAATACTTATATTTATTGGTAATTTAATTAAAAGTGCTTATTACAACTGCGTCATTTCATTGTTAACAAATCATCATTAAATAAGCTAATAACACATATGCTTTTAAACGTATTACCTTTTAAAAAGATAAAAACTAACCCTTTTGAGGAAATTAAATCGGTATATCAAGAACAATTGAAAAAGGTCGATGATCATATCAAGTTAAAACTGTCGAGCCATGTTGAACTGGTTGGGGAGATGGCAACTCACCTTATGAGTACGGGTGGCAAAAGACTAAGGCCACTTTTAACAATATGCTCTTCTGAAATATTTAACTACAAAGGTAATAGACATATTAATTTAGCAGCTTGCGTAGAGCTTATTCATAATGCCACTTTATTACATGATGATGTAATTGACAAAAGTGAGTCTAGAAGAGGTTTTAAAACAACCAATGCAATTTGGGGAAACAAAAGTTCAATTTTAGCAGGTGATTATTTGCTTAGTCGATGTTTTGAAATGATGGTAGATGATGGATCACAAGAAGTTTTAAAAATTTTGTCATCAGTATCGTCTGAAATCGCGCAAGGTGAAATTATGCAATTACAATTTGAAAAACAAGTTGATATGGTTGAGAAAAATTATCTAGATATTATTTCTGCAAAAACAGCATCTTTGTTTGGTGCTTCAATGCGCGTTGGTGGTTGTATTAATGATAGATCGAACAAAGAAAAAGAAGCGCTAGAATCTTATGGAAGAAATCTAGGAATTTGTTTTCAAATTACAGACGACATTCTAGATTATTCATCAAAAGAAAAAGTGTTTGGAAAAAAAATTGGAAATGATTTTTTAGAGGGAAAAATAACATTACCAATCATTTTACTATTTCAAAAATCAACTCCTAAAGAAAGAGAAGTGCTACAAAAGTATTTTTCACAAAGTGTAAGATCTGAAAATGATTTTGAGCAAACATTAAAATTGATAAATAAATATCAAATTATTGAAACTTGTAAAAAAAGAGCTGATTACTTTTCGAGTGTAGCCTCTGACTCACTGTCAGTATTTGAAAAAAATTTTGTTGTAGAAAAACTACAAGAATTATCTTTTTATATTGTAAATAGACTTAATTAATTAAATATAATCCAAAATTTAAAACTGAAGCAAAGATTACCCAAAGTAAATAAGGCACCATAAGTATAAAAGATATTCTTGATCTTGGTAAATATAAAACCATTAAAATACTAATCGCTATAATTAAAAATATAATATTTATAAAAGCAGCAAAAATTAAATGATAATAAAAAAATATAAAGCTCCATGTTAAATTAATCACTAAATGATAAAAATAAATTTTTATAATTTTTTTTGAAAAACTTGGTTCACTCACTTTAGTTTTTTCATAAACAATCCAAATCGCAATACTCATAAACGCATAAAGTGTTGTCCAAACAGGAGCAAAAATCCAATCAGGTGGAGAAATTGGTAAACGATTTAATGATTGATACCAAGGATCAATATTTATTCTTGTAACATAACCTGCAATTAATGATGAAAAAAAAGTGACTAATAATATTAAGATTAAGCTCTTGTACTTTTTAATCATTAAAAACTAAAGTGCTTAGAATAATATAAAGCTAATAGACCTAAAATATGACCGTAGTAAGTTAAGTTAACAAAAACTCTAAATATAAATTTATGATCATCTTTCATTTTTAGATAATCACACAGTACGTTACCTGGGTTGTATAATACTTCTAATTTCATTAAGCCGCTTCTTCGTCGCGGTAACTATCTATAGATGGGCATGAGCAAATCAAGTTTCTATCGCCATGAACATTGTCTACTCTTGCCACAGGTGGCCAGAATTTATTGGCTTTTAAATAGCTAAGCGGGAATGCTGCTTGCTCTCTTGTATACTTATGTGTCCAAGAGTCAGATGATAATTCTAAATTCGTATGAGGTGCATTTTTAAGTGGATTATCTTGTTTATCAAAAACTTCGTTTTGAACCATTTTAATTTCTTTTCTGATATTAATCATCGCATCACAAAACTTATCCATTTCTAATAAGCTTTCACTTTCAGTTGGCTCAATCATCAATGTACCTGCAACTGGCCAAGACATTGTTGGAGCATGATAACCATAATCTATTAATCTTTTAGCTATATCTTCTTCAGAGATTCCAGACTCAGCTTTTATTGGCCTAAAGTCTAAAATACACTCATGGGCTACCAGGTTATTTTTTCCTTTGTACAAAGTTTGATAAGAACTCTCTAACTTTTTTGACATATAATTTGCGTTTAATATTGCAACTTCAGTTGCTAATCTTAAACCCTCTGCTCCCATCATTTTGATATACATCCATGAAATCGGCAGAATACTTGCGCTTCCCCACGGTGCTGCTGATACAGAGCCCATTCCAGTTTTAGGGCCAGAATTAACAAGAACATGATTTGGTAAAAATGGCTCTAAATGTTTTCCAACACCAATGGGTCCCATTCCAGGTCCACCGCCACCATGCGGTATACAAAAAGTTTTATGAAGATTCATGTGGCAAACATCTGGTCCAAACTTTCCAGGTTTTGCTAATCCTACTAGAGCATTTAAATTTGCTCCATCCATGTATACTTGGCCACCATGGGAATGAATAACATCACAAATCTCTTTAATATGCTCTTCAAATACCCCGTGTGTTGAAGGGTAAGTAACCATTAAAGCTGCCAGTTGTTTTGAATTCTCTTCAGCTTTTTTGCTTAGATCATCAATATCAACGTTTCCGTCTTTGTCACAATTAACGACTACAACTTTCATACCTGCCATCTGTGCACTTGCTGGATTAGTTCCATGTGCTGAACTTGGTATCAAACAAATATTTCTATCTGTGTCTCCGTTATTTAAATGAAACTTTCTAATTACCATCAATCCCGCATACTCACCTTGCGCGCCTGCATTTGGTTGTAAAGATACTCCAGAAAATCCTGTAATTTCTGTAAGCATATCTTCGAGATCAGCAAACATTTTTGAATAACCTTTGGCCTGATCCAAAGGTGCAAAAGGATGAATACCGCCAAACTCTGGCCACGTTACTGGTATCATTTCTGCAACAGCATTTAATTTCATTGTGCACGATCCAAGTGCAATCATCGATCGATTTAATGCTATATCTTTATCTTCTAATTTTTTTAAATATCGAAGCATTTCTGTTTCAGAATGATATGAATTAAAGATCTCATGAGTTAAAAATTGTGAAGTTCTTTGAAGTGAATTTTCAATTGAAGAAATATTTACTTTATCAATACTATCGACTTGTTGATTTAAACCAAAGATTTTAAAGAGATTATTTAAATCTTTGATTTCTGTTGTTTCATCAAAAGAAACTGAAAGTGCGTGTTGATCTATTAATCTTAAATTAACTTTAAACTCTAAAGCTTTTGCATAAATCTCTTGCGTTTTATCTTTTGTATTTATTGTAACAGTATCAAAAAACTGATCTGATAAAATTTCAAATTTTGTTTTTACAATGTCTGCAAATGCATTTGCAAATTTTGCCGTTCTTTCTCCAATATGTTTTATGCCATCTGGGCCATGATAAATTCCATATGCTGCTGCCATTATTGATAATAAAGCTTGAGCTGTACAAATATTACTCGTCGCTTTTTCCCGTCTAATATGTTGTTCTCTTGTTTGAAGAGCCATTCTTAAAGCTTGATCATTATTTCTATCTTTTGATACACCAATTAATCTTCCTGGCATTGCGCGTTTAAATTCATCTTTAGTTGCAAAAAATGCTGCGTGAGGACCACCGTAACCCATTGGAACACCAAAACGTTGAGAGTTTCCTACAACAATATCCGCACCCATCTCTCCAGGAGGCTTTAATAAGGTTAAAGCTAATAAATCTGTTACTAGAATAGCTTTTCCATTTTTATCTTGAGTTTTTTTAATAAAAGTTTCCGCTCCATTTATTTCTCCGTAAGTATTAGGATATTGATAAATTGAGCAAAGCAAATCTCCTTCTACTTTATCTATATTGTCATCATCTCCAATTATAACGTCGAGATTAAAAGGTTCTGCTCTTGTTTTAACAACATCAATGGTTTGAGGATTGCAATTTTTCGATATAAAGATTTTATGAAGTTTACTCTTATCTACTCTTTGACAAAGCGCTACAGCTTCAGCGGCTGCAGTTCCCTCATCCAACAGTGAAGCGTTCGCGATATCCATACCCGTAAGATCAGTAACCATCTGTTGGAAATTTAATAACATCTCTAATCTTCCTTGAGCTACTTCGGGTTGATATGGAGTGTAAGATGTATACCAACCTGGGTTTTCTAATAAATTTCTTAAAATTACATTTGGCGTATAAGTTCCGTAATAACCCATACCAATAAAGCTTTTAAAAATCTTGTTTTGACTAGCGATTTGCTTCAATTGTTGAAGCGCTGCATTTTCAGAAATAGGTGAATCGATATTTAAAGCACTGTTTTCTAAAATTTTTTCAGGAACAATTTTTTTAATAAATTCATCTAAAGAGTTAAAACCCAAATAAGATAACATCTTATTTTGATCCGAAGATGATGGACCAATATGTCTTCTAATAAATTCTTTGTTTCTGTTATCTGTCATTAGGCATTCTCCGATGTTGCAAATTTATCATAATCTTCCTTATTCATTAACTCGTTAAGTTGTTCTGGATTCGAAACTTTAATTTTAAAAAACCAACCATTTCCTTCTGGATCTTGATTTACAAGAGAAGGGTCAGAGACTATTGCTTCATTACTTTCTGTAACTTCTCCAGCAATTGGTGAATAAACATCACTTGCTGCTTTTACAGATTCTACAACTGCAGCCTCTCCTCCAGCTTCAAATGTTTTTCCTTTATCTGGTACCTCAGTAAAAACAATATCTCCTAATTGCTCGGTTGCATGTTTTGTTATTCCAATCGTTGCTGTATCTCCATCTAGTTCAACCCACTCATGTTTTTTTGAATATTTTTTTTCAGCCATTACTTTCCTTTCTATTTTACGTAATTTTTTTTATAAAAAGGCATCTTAAAAATTTTTGCTGCATGCCTTTTTCCCCTCACTTCTAATTCTAAATCTTCTCCTTCATTAGAAAATTCTTTCAATACATAACCCATTGCAACAGGCCCATTTACACTTGGTCCAAATCCACCACTTGTTACAATTCCTATTTCTTTATCATCTTTAAAAACTTTTGAACCTTCTCTTGCAATTGTTTTTTCAGGTTTGATCCCTACTCTCTTTTTTAAAGCACCATTCTTGATTTGATCTTTTACAATTGAAGCACCTAAAAAATTTCCTTCTTCTTTATTTTTCTTAGATAATGCCCAAGTTAAACTTGCTTCTACAGGTGTAGTTTTGGTATCTAGATCATGGCCATATAAACACAAACCAGCTTCTAATCTTAAAGAGTCTCTTGCTCCTAGCCCAATAAGCTTAACATTATGATCTTCTAATAAAGTTTTGCAAAATTTTTCAGCTAAAGAATTTTTAATTGATACCTCAAAACCATCTTCTCCAGTATATCCCGAACGCGTGACATAAATATCTTCATTATTTAATTTAAACTTTGATCCGTTCATAAAAGTTAGAGCTGAAACTCCAGGAATGATATTATCTAAAATTTCAACAGCTTTAGGACCTTGTATTGCAATTAAAGATAAGTCTTCATGTAATTTAGTTTTTGAAGGATCGATTACTTCGTGAATTCTTTTAATATCGTGATGTTTGCAAGCCGCATTAAGAACTATATTTAGTCCACCTTCAATTTTCGTGACAATCAAATCATCATCAATACCACCATCTTTATTCATCAAAACAGTGTACTTAGATTGGTTGTTATTTAATGATTTTAAATCAATAGGAACTATTTTTTCTAAAGGTAGATATTCTTCTTCAGTTCCATAGATTGAGAATTGACCCATATGAGAAACATCAAAAATTCCAGCATTAGCTCTTACATGCAAGTGCTCTTTCATAATGCCTTCAGGATATTGTACTGGCATTTGGTATCCCGCAAATGGAACCATCTTTCCACCAACGGATACGTGAAAATCGTAAAGCGCTGTTTTTAAATCTGTAATTTTTTCTGCGTTTTGACTCATTAATAAACTCTGTTCATATGCCCGTCTGTCGATTTACCTGAGAGATTTGCTCCTTCGGTGGGACTTCAATCCGCTTTCCAGAGTTTATTTTATATACGGTCCATTTACCTGAGAGTTTCCTGGGCTTTGCTCCTTCGGTGCTGACTTAACAGACTCTCCCGTATAAAGTTACAGTATCTTTTATATATCCTTATACAATAACGCAATAGTTGTGAGGGTAATTTAGGTTCGTTTTGATAAATGGGTTTGTTTCCCAGATTTAATTATTTATTTTTTCAGATAATAATTTCGCATTAATCCAAGCATTTTCAGCTCTTCCACCTGTAAACCAATCACCAGTAATACCAATGTATTTTTTATCATCCCAAAAAACTTCAGAAGATTGATTTTCAGAAAAAGCATATAGCCAACCATGAACATTTTTATGAATCACCTCAGAATCATCAATTTTAAAAATATCTAAAAATTCACTCAAAATTTCATTTAAGATATGCTCTTTGTTTTCTCTGTATCTTTTAAAGTTCGCAAAACCATACTCTTCAGTGGTTTGAAGAGTTAACAATGTAAGTTTCTTGTTATTTAAATCTCTAAATTTAGAACTTTCATTTGCACACCAAGATATAATTTTATTATTTTTAATTACATAGCCCGAATGTTTAAAAATCGGAGACTCCTTTAAAGCTAACATGACAGTAAAACATGGCTTCATAAAATTTTCTTTTATCTCAAATTTTAAATCTAAATCTTTTATTAAAATATTCGTTTGTTCTTGAGGAAGAGTTAAAATAATTTTTTTTGCAAGGTGCTCGTTTGAACTATCGTCAATCAGTTTCCAATGATCATTTTGATACTCAATTTTTTCAATTCTAGTTTTGAAATGACATTGATCTAAATTGATATTTGATTTTACAAAATCATTATTCCCAGTGATACCAATCAGCTTTTCAGATGGAGGTAAAACAGAGACTTTCCCGTCAATCTCAACAAAATCTCCATCCCATTGCTTGACACTTTTATTTAATTTTAAAAATTCTGAAAAGTTTTTATCTTTAGGAGAAATATATTGAAGACCATGATCAAATACTCCAATATCATCTACTTTCCTTGTAGAAGATCTGCCTCCTGGTCCTCTAGCTTTTTCAAAAACTTTAATATCTTTTTCATTTAAATAATAACAGAGTGTAGAGGTAGAAAATCCGGCTCCTAATATTGCAATATTATTCATAATTATTTTTTAAATGATTTTAACAATAGTGCTAAGAAAATAATTGTACCACCAATAAAAACTCCAATAGATGGATTTTCATTAACAAATATCCATGCCCACAAGGGTCCAGCAATAGCTTCGGAGAAAGCAAATATACCAACTTTTGCAGACTCTGTTGTTCTTGAACCCAGGGTTAGACAAATAAATCCTGGTGCATATTGTAAAGATCCAAATAAAAAAGCTAAAAAGAAATCATGAGATGTCATCATTAAATTGTTGCTCATCATTGCCCCAACAACCATACAAAAAACTCCTGATAGAGCGACTGCAGGAACCATATCTGTATGCTGAAATTTTCTAATGATCATAACAATACTTGTAAAACAAATTGGAGTTACAAAAGCAAAAGCATTACCAAGCATTGTACCGTTTGAAATTTTGGTTCCAATCATGATGTAGATTCCAATTGAGGCCATTAAGATTGCAATACCAGTAGTTAAATTAATTTTTTCTTTGAGAATGAAGTATCCAGCAACTGCCAACATAAAAGTTTGAGTGCTGATAATAAATAAAACATTAGCAACCGTAGTATGCTTCATGGCAAACATATAAGCACCGCTACCCGTTGCATATAATGCTGCACAAAAAATACCAATGATACCAACGTTTTTAAATTTATTAATCACATTGTTTTTTGATGAAAAAAATAAGTAAATTAAAACTGCAGGCGCAAAGAAAAAAGATCTCCAAAAATAAATTGTCCATACGTCTTGGTTTTCAAAGAGTTTAAATAAAGCTCCACCAGAACTTAAGAATAATCCTCCAAGGGATACCAACAAAAAACCTGGAATTTTATAATTGGATAACATGTTTGATTAGTTTAATACTAACTTTATGAAACTTGGTTTTATTGGAACAGGAACTATTACAACGGCAGTCATTGAGGGCTTACTTAAGTCAAAAGCAGGGCTTGGGCAAATTAATATTTCTCTACGCTCTAAAAAAAACTCATCAAAATTAAGACGTAAATCAAAAAAGATTAGAGTTTTTAATAAAAACCAAGAAATCATTGATCAATCCTCAATTGTTTTTGTCAGCCTATTACCAAAAGTGGCAAGTAAAGAGCTAACAAAACTTAAATTTAAAAAGGGTCAAATCGTTGTGAGCTTTGTCTCAACATTAAATTTAAAAACTTTAAAAAAATTATGTAAACCTGTTACAAAAATTGTAAAAGCTGCACCTCTACCTATGGCAGAGGATGGGCTTAGCCCAACTATTATTTACCCAAATCAAAAAATTGTAAAAAGTTTGTTTGAACTTATTGGAACTGTTGTGGTTGCTAAAAATGAAAATCAAAATAATCACCTTTGGGTGATGTCATCTTTTATGGCAACCTATGTATCTATTATAAAAACACTAAAAAAATATTTACAAAAAAACAAAGTTCAAAAACAAGATGCAGATAAGTATCTTAATACATTTTTAACCGGCATGTTGTTTGAAATGAACAATCAAAACTTTGATTTAGATAAATCGGTTAAAGCACTTCAAACAACAGGTGGGATTAATGAAGAGCTTTTAAAAAGATTAGAAAAAGATAAGTTTTTTAAAAAAATGGAAAATAATTTTAACAAAATTTATTTAAGACTAAAAAAAGCTAACGATAAATAGGAGGGCGTATGTTTAGTGAAGTTGAAGGAAATTGTAAAACTCCGGACCAAGAAACTCAAAATTACAGATTGAACCACACCATGATCAGGGTAAAAGACCCTGTAAAGTCAGTTGATTTTTATACAAGAATTATGGGAATGAAATTGTTAAGGAAAATTGATTTTCCAGCAGCAAAGTTTTCTTTGTATTTCCTAGGTAGCTTTGATGAAAAGGAAGTGAAAGATATTCCTGAAACCGATGATGAAAGAAGAGCATGGGTGCTTAGTCAAAAATCAATTTTAGAACTCACTCATAACTACGGTACAGAAGATGATAAAGATTTTGCTTACCATGATGGAAATAAAGATCCTAGGGGTTTTGGCCATATAGCTTTTCGTGTTCCTAATGTGCAAAAAGCATGTGAACGTTTTGAAAAACTTGGAGTTACATTTCAAAAAAAGCCTGAAGATGGACGTATGAGCAATATTGCATTTATCAAAGATCCAGATGGATACTGGATTGAAATTGTTTAATGCAAATTATTGAAGTTAAAAACGCTATTAAACTATTAAAAAATCCAAAGCAAAATATTGCTTTTTTAGATATCAGAGAAAGAAAGCAATACGTACAAGGATTTGCATTTGGAACTATCAATTGCCCTTTATCTAAATTTAAAACCACAATTAAAGATTTAGTACCCGATCAATCTTCCGCTATATTATTTATAGGTTTTAAAAATTCAGTTCAGACTAAAAAAGTTGGAAGAATAACCAAATCTTTAAATTATAAAAATGTTTTTCAAATCAAAGGTGATTATAAAAAATGGAAAAAAGAAAAGTTACCCATTTGGGCTGGGGAATATACATTTTCAAAAGCATTTGGTGAGTGGATTGAAATTACTTCAGAAGTTAAAAATCTATTCCCAAAACAACTCAGAAAAATTCATCAAAAACCTCACAATTACTTACAAATCGATGCACGACCAAAAAAAGAATTTGAAAAATTTACACTCCCAAACTCAGTACAATGTTCAGGAGGTGAGCTTCCTTGTTTTATTAATAACCAAACTAATTTAAAAAAGGATTATATCGTTCACTGCGCAGGAAGAACACGAAGTATTGTTGCTTACCAAACATTAAAGGATTTTAACTTTAAAAATAAAAAATATGTACTCAATGGAGGTACACAAAACTGGGTTTTAAATGGATATGACAGAGATTTTAAAAATAAATCAAAAATCAAATCTACAAAACTAAACTTTAAATCAGATTTAAATCTTGCAAACCAAATCGCAAGAAAATTTAATATTCCAAAATCATCACAAAAAAATAAAAATCATAGCTGTCACTACTTTCAATTAAATTCTGAAATTAAAAATTTTAAAAAAATAAAAGGATGGAAACGGGTAAATGCAACAACCCTGGTTCAGAATACAGACAAGTTTATTGCATCTACCAAAACTAAAATATTTATATTCTCTAATATCCCAACCTCTGCTGTCTTTGCCACGATTTGGTTAAGACGAATGGGATATAATGCGATTTGGCAAATTAAAAACCCAAGATCATTTAAAAAAAGTTATTCAATAACAAAACCTGATCCAACTTATTTCTTTCCAAAAAGACATCTTGGAAACAAATCGCATTCAAGAGGTTATTTAAATTGGGAACATTCTCTTATCCCAACAATAAGAAAGTGGGGTTGTAAGCAACCTTGGGTATCTGCAAATCAAAAAAATCTAAGAGATATTAAGCATACGATTTATAAAGTTTATAAAAACTTTTAATCAAGGATATAAAATTTCTTTAGACCACGCCTGCCCTATACGACTATAGCATAATCTCTGATGTAATCTGTTTTTTACATCTTTCCAAAATTCTATTTTATAAGGCGTTAGTGCCCAGCCTGACCAGTGCGCTGGTCTTGGGACATTATTTTCATCAGGGTATTTTTCTTTAAATTCTTTAATTTTATTTTCAAACTCATCACGGTGTTTCATCACTTCAGATTGAGATGATGCCCACGCTCCAATACGACTGCCATATGGTCTTGAATTATAATATTCATCAGCTGTTTTGCTATCAACAAGCTCAACTGATCCTTGAATGCGAATTTGTCTGAGTAATGATTTCCAATGGAAACACATCGAAGCCTTTGGGTTTCCTTTTAAATCCTTACTCTTTTTACTCTCTAAATTTGTGTAAAAAATAAAACTGGTATCCGTTAAACCTTTTAACAATACTACTCTGTTATCGGGTTGACCTGCACTGTCTACAGTTGCAACGTTCACTGCATTGGGATCATTAGGTTCAGATTTTTTTGCTTCTTCCATCCATGCTTTGAATAGATCAAATGGATTTTCTTCATTTAAAAAAGCTGGATCTAGTCCTAATTTTTCATTCATAATTAAGCCAAATTAACCTATATAATACCCTTATGTCATTCAATACTTTTGGGAAATTATTTAGATTTACGACATGGGGTGAATCTCATGGTCCTGCGCTTGGTTGTGTTGTTGATGGATGTCCTCCAAACATCCCTTTAAAAGATAGTGATATTCAAAAAGAACTTAATCGAAGAAAACCTGGGCAATCTAAATTTGTAACGCAAAGAAAAGAGAGTGATACCGTACATATTTTATCTGGTATTTTTGAAGGTAAAACTACAGGAACTCCTATTTCACTTGTGATTTATAATGAAGATCAAAAATCAAAAGACTATGGTGATATCAAAGATAAATTCAGACCAGGTCATGCTGACTTTACTTATTTTAAAAAATATGGAATTCGAGATTATCGAGGTGGAGGAAGATCATCTGCCAGAGAAACTGCTGCGCGTGTCGCAGCGGGTGCTATTGCGAGAAAAGTTTTAGAACAAAAACTTGGAAAAAAATTTAATATTGTTGGAGCGGTCACGCAAGTGGGTCCGGTTTTTTCAAACCCAGAGAATTGGGATGATAAACAAATTAGTAAGAACCCATTCTTTGCTGCAGATAAAGATGTTGTTTCTATTTATGAACATTATCTCATGGATATTAGAAAATCTGGGAGTTCATGTGGTGCAATGATTGAACTTAGAGCAAGAGGTATTCCTGTTGGTCTTGGCGCTCCTATTTATTCAAAACTTGATGCAGATATTGCGGCAGGTTTAATGAGTATTAATGCAGTAAAATCTGTAAACATAGGTGCGGGGAGTGAAGTGGCATCGTTATCAGGTGAATTAAACTCAGATGAAATGCGAGCATCTGGCAAACAAGTAAAATTTAAATCTAATAAAGCTGGTGGAATTTTAGGTGGGATTTCTTCTGGACAAGAAATTATATGTTCATTTGCTGTAAAACCTACCTCTTCTATTTTAAACACAAGAGAGACTGTAAATAAAAAAGGAAAGAATACAAAAATTTCTGTAAGAGGAAGACATGATCCTTGTGTTGGAATTCGAGCTGTTCCAATTGGTGAAGCGATGCTAGCATGTATTTTGTTAGATCATTATCTGATGCACAAAGCACAATGTGGAAAATAAGTGATCCCACTCAAAGACGATAATCCAACATCCTCAACACCAATCATTACTTACTTTTTAATTGGAGTGTGTGTTGTTATTTTTTTATTAGAACTTTCATCTCCTAATTATGATAGTGGAGCAATATTTTATTCCTGGGGATTTATCCCTGCATCCTTTTTTCATAACTTTGAAGTTCCAAGTGAAGTTTACCGAGTTACACCTATGGCGACATTGTTTACCTCAATGTTTATGCATGGAGGGTTCATGCATCTTATTGGCAACATGCTTTATATGTGGATCTTTGCAGATAATATTGAAGATGAACTTGGGAAAACCAAGTTTATTATTTTTTACCTCTTATCAGGTGTAGCTGCAGCTTTAACACAAGGTTATATGAATACAGAGTCTACTATTCCTATGGTTGGGGCAAGCGGTGCAATTGGAGGAATACTTGGGGCATACATTGTTAATCATCCCAAAGCCAAAGTGCTCGTTTTAATCCCTCTTGGGTTCTTCTCTCAGATCATAAAGATCCCAGCAATTTTTGTTCTAGGTTTTTGGTTTGTTCTTCAGTTCATCAGTTCAGCTGCGACAAGTAGTACAGGTGGTGGTGTTGCTTACGGTGCTCACATTGGTGGTTTTATCTTTGGAGCTATCGCAATCCTGTTCTTCAATCGAGGAGTGAGACGAAAACCTGCTCGAGCAAAAAAAGTTTCAAAAAAAATCAAAAATCCTTGGGATCAAGCCTAACCCAATCTGACAAATAAAAACCCTAAATTGGGTGTGGATAATATTGTGTTGAAAATGTGTTTTGGGTTTAATGGAATTCTATGAAATTTTTTAAATGTCCTTGCTGCTCAAAACTACATTTTACTACAGTAAATGGAATAACATTTGAAAATGACTTTATAACGCTTCAAGATTTTACCATTAAGAAAAAGTTAAAGTGCGAAAAATGTCAAAATAACCTAGCTATTTTAATCCATAATAAAAGAAGTGAGACTAAAATTATTTGGGAAGAATATTACAAAGTTTACGATGATGGCTTTAAAAAACAACAAGAGCTTCAATCAAAAAAAGAAGAGATTTTAAAAATTGAAAGTGAAAATGATAAACAAAAACAATTAGAAAATGTTTTAAAGGAAATTAGAAATCTTCAAAACGAAGTAAATATTAAACAATCAAAACTTAGAATAAAAGCTAGGATTATATCTCCAGAAGCATCACTTGGAATGAGTGAAAGACTATCAAGTAGTTAATTTTTTCTTAAAATCTTTTTAGCAATCGTCTCTGCAATTAACATCACTGGTGCATTGGTATTTCCCGATGTAATTGATGGCATAACAGATGCATCAATCACTCTTAATTTTGAAATTCCTCTTAGTCTGCACTCAGAGTCTAATACAGTCATTGGATCTTTTGCATTTCCATTAACATCAACCTCACCCATCGCGCATGTTCCTACAGGATGAAAAATAGTCGTTCCAAGATCACGAGCTGCATTTTGAAGCTCTGTTTCAGAATTTAAATTTGGGCCAGGTAACATTTCTTCAGGAGCAAAAGGTTTTAAAGCATTGCTTTTCATAATTGATCTTGTTTTTTTTAATCCACTTACTGCAACATCTAGATCTTCTTTGGTTGATAAATAGTTACACATGATTTTTGGGTACTCAAATGGATTAGAACTTTTTGCATGAATGTAACCTCGTGATGTTGGTCTTAAATTACAAACACTAGGTGTAATTGCATTAAAAGAATGCAAATTTTCTCCAAACTTTGGAAGTGACAAAGGTTGCACATGCCATTCAAGATTTGCACTTTGTTGGCTTTCATCACTTTTAGTAAAAGCTCCTAATGTTGATGGTGGCATCGTTAATGGTCCAGTTCTAAAAAATAAATATTCTAATCCCATCATCATTCTTGAAAATATATTTTTATACATTGTGTTTACTGTTTTACAGTTTGATACTTTGTAAACTGTTCTAATTTGTAGATGGTCTTGTAAGTTTTCTCCAACACCAGGTAACTCATGAACATGCTCAACATTAATTTTATTTATTAATTCTTTTGATCCTATTCCTGATACTTGTAAAAGATGTGGAGTACTTACTGCACCACATGATAAAATGACCTGTTCTTTAGCAATTACATTTAATTTTTGTTTTTGATTTAAAATTTCTAAACCATAAGTTTCAATTTTAGAATTAGCCCATCCTCTTTCATTATATTTTTGATTTTGTTTGGTCTCATCAGTTTTCTGTCTTGTTAAAACTTTTAAAACTTGAGTCTTGGTCATGATGGTTAAGTTTTTTCTATTTTGAATAGGTTTTAAAAAAGAGTCTGACATGGACCAACGGACTCCTTTTTTTTGGTTCATGTGAAAATAGGCACATCCTTCATTGTCCCCTCGATTAAACTCTTCAATTTTTGGAATACCATTTTCATCAGCAGCATCTCTCCATGCATCTAGTATTGGCCAGCTTACTCTTGGGTATTCAACTCTAATCTCACCCTTGGTTCCATGCCATTCATTTTCACCACCAAAATAATTTTCTATCGATTTATAAGTCTCTAAAGCACTCCCCCAATTCCAAGTTGGATCATTTGTTGCTTGGTTCCATAAATCATAATCACTCTTTTGACCTCTCATATAAATCATAGCGTTAATAGAAGAGCATCCACCTAAAACCCGTCCCCTTGCATAATGAATAGATCTTCCATTTAAGCCAGGATCTGGCTCTGTTTTAAAGCACCAATCAGTCCTTGGATTTGCAATGGTATATAAATATCCAACTGGAATTTTGATCCATATCCAATCATCCTGGCCTCCAGCTTCTACAAGAAGCACTCTGTGATTTGGATCTGCTGATAAACGGTTAGCTAATAAACAACCCGCACTACCAGCCCCTACAATAATAGTGTCAAATTCCAGGTTTTTTTGTTCCACGGCAGTTTTTTAAATATTTTAAATTTATATTCTACAGGCGTATTGAGGCAGTAACTTACTCACATTTTGCTTTGTTATTTAATCAAATGTTCTCGTTTTGATTCTATTTTGATTCCAATTTGATTCAAAAATACAACCTCAGAAGGTGTTGTTAATAACTCTTAGGAACGTCAACTCTTCTTAACATAATGATCCCAGCTAACACTAAAACCGTAATCGATAAGAAACCAAAGTCTAAACTGGTAAAATAAGTAATCGTTCCAACCATAATTGGACCAAGTATTGCTGTTGATCTAGATGCCAAAGTGAATAACCCAAAACCCTGGCCAAGATTACTTTGGCTTACAAAACTTGTCATAAAGACACGACTTGCACTTTGGAGTATACCAAAGAAACAAGCTCCAATTTGAAATGTAATAATAAAAACTGTTCTTTCCTGATAAGAAACAAGCCCAATAATAGTTAATAAAACAATATATAAAGAATATTGTATTAATAATTTACTTCCAATTTTATCATTCAAATATCCACCAATAAATGCTCCTAAAGCTTGGACGACGGATGTGATGATGACGAGTTGAAAAATTTCTTTAACAGTTAAACCTAAAACTTTTACAACAAATATTGAAAAAGAAATTTGTATCGCAATAATTGCATCAGCGTAGAATAATCTTGCAATCAAAAAGTTTCCAAGATTAGTTATTTTTTTTTCACGATAAACTAAACTTAATAAAGGCTGAACATCTTCTTTTTTTGTGACAGGCCTAGGCTCTGTAAACTGAATGAAGGCGAATATTGGAATAGAAAAAATCAGAAACCAAATAGCAACTGCAACTGGCACAACTCTAACATGTTCAAACTGAGATTTATCTAAATTTAAAAAAGTTTGCTCTGGTAAAATAAATAAATTTATTAATAAAAGTAATAATGGAATGATTGCAATAAATCCTAGGGAAAAACCTAATCCTGATACAAAACCTCGATTTTTTTTTTCAGAAAAATCAAATAAGTATGAGTTATAAAACATGTGGCATAACTCATAGAAAAAATTAGCAATAAAAAAAATAGCTAAGCATTTAAAAATATTCTCGGTACCAGGAGCGCAGCTCCATAAAAAAAAAGTTGAAAAAATACAAAGTAGAGTTGAAATATAAAAAAAATTTCTTCTTCCACCTTTAATTTGATCACTAAATGATCCTAATTTAATTCCAACAATAGAAACAACAATTGCACATAGTCCAACAGTCCATTGCCAATAGGCAGAACCAATCTGTGGATCGCCAACAATTTGGTTAGCAAAGTAAGGTGAAAAAATTAGACTGATAATTAATACTTGAAAGGGCGAGTTGGCTACATCAAATAACCCATAAACATACTTTTTCATAAAGAAATTATTTATTTTCTTTTAGAAATTCTTCGACTAAACCGTTTTTATTCATTTGTCTAATCATAGCTTTATAAGATTTAAGTGTTTTGTCTGCGAATGGAGAATGATTTTTTAAAAAGTCAGGACCTAATATAATCCCATCAATTTTAGATTTTGCTAATATCTTTCTCTTAACTAAGTTTTCAATTTTTCTTCTTGTAGTTTCCTCAGGCATTTCTAAAACATTTGAGATACTATTGATTCCTAATTTACGACCTCGTGTTTTAAAAAAACCTTCTGAACGAGTTTGCTCAACATCTGACTTTAACTTATCTAATCTTGCAATAGGTTCTTCTCTAATTTTATTAGACTCATAAATTGCGTGCTGCATGACTACAGCAATGACCATAAATGAATCAAAATCTAATTTATAATCTACTTTGACTCTGCGATAATAATCTGTCAAAAAAACCAGGAAAGCATAAGATGCAATTGACAAGTCACTATTGGGTTGCTCAACTTGATCTTTCATCAACTGTTCACCAGTTAATTTATTAATCGCAGAACTCATAAAGTCTCCCTCTCTCTAAAAGCTTTGAAACACTTAAACTTAAAATGAGATTTTACTACTCAAAATGGGAAACTAAAACCCAAAATGGGTTAAATTATTTTTAGAATTTGTAACCGATACTACCAACTAAGAAGTCTTGGTTTTGAGAGTCTAAAGTTGAGGAAATTGGACCTTTTCCCATATTATCTACATATTTAACAGAAAGCTCTAAACGCTTTGTTACATCCATATCAAATCTAATTGATTTCACTCCACGTAAATTCACACCCTCAGCATATCCAAGTTTTAAATGAACAGGATAATCAGCAATGCTTGTGAGATTTTTTTTATTATATCTTAAATCAAATACTCTTTGAGAATGTCTTACCCCAGCTAAAACTGCACCATTTGATAACTCTTCTCTATAATCAGCGCTTATAAATACATCTTTTGAAAAATATTGTTGGACAACAATACCTAAATGAGAATTGTCGACTTGTTTTGCCGGATTTTCATCATGCCAAAGTATTTTTCCATACGGATAGAATATAGTACCCTTTCTCTTATATAATAATCCTAATCTTTGGTTAAACTCAGTATTCATTGTTTCATCACCAGAAGTCGTATCATTATAATTAATAATATAATTAAAACTCTTAATCGATAGGTTATCTGTTAAAGGATAAGTAAAATGTAAATCTAAAGCAGGCCCTGGTCTTGTATCATCATAACGTGTTCCAAGATCATCAACGAGAGTTGTGAAATACCTAACTCTTCCATCAACTTTTAATTTAGTGATATCTGCTAACAAATCAGTTTTGAAAATTAAAAATGCAAAAAAAAAGGTAATAATTTTTTTCATTTTGATTATTTTATAATCTTTATTCCATCTTTATTAAAAAAAATGTTCTCAATTTTTTCTGCAATCTGTTTAGCATTAAGACCTGCTATGTCATACATTTTTTCAGGTGTGTCTTGATCAATAAATATATCAGGTAAAGTCATTGATCTAAATTTTAAACCTTTATCAAAAAAACCTTTTTCAGATAATAAATGTGACACATGAGAACCAAATCCACCGATAGATCCTTCTTCAATGGTGATTATCATTTCATGTTCTCTTGCACATCTTAAAATTAAATCTTGATCAAGCGGTTTTGCAAATCTTGCATCAACAATGGTAGTTGTAATCCCTTTTGAATCAAGTTGTTTGGCAGCTGTTTTACATTCCTCTAACCTTGTTCCAAAATTTAAAATGCAAACAGTAGATCCTTCTTGGATTATTCTCCCTTTCCCAATTTCAATGGTCTCATTAATATCGGGTAGTTCTAGTCCAACACCATTTCCTCTTGGATATCTAAACGCACACGGTGCATCATTAATATCAACTGAGGTATTAATCATTCTTACAAGCTCTGCTTCATCGCTTGCCGCCATCACAATAAAGTTTGGTAGTGTAGATAGGTATGTAATATCAAATGCCCCTGCATGTGTTGGACCATCTGCTCCAACTAATCCTGCACGGTCAATTGCAAATCGAACTGGTAATTTTTGAATAGCCACATCATGAACCACTTGATCGTAAGCACGTTGCAAAAATGTAGAATAAATTGCTGCATAAGGTTTATATCCTTCTGTTGCAAGTCCTGCAGCAAAAGTCACCGCGTGTTGCTCAGCAATCCCTACATCAAAAGATCTTTTTGGAAATTTGTTTTGAAAAATGTTTACGCCAGTTCCAGATGGCATTGCCGCTGTTACAGTTACAATCTTGCTATCCTTTTCAGCATGCTTTGTTAAAGTTTCTCCAAAGACTGAAGTGTATGATGGAATGTTTGATTTTGATTTAGATTGTTCACCTGTCTCAACGTTAAACTTGGTTACTCCGTGATACCTATCTTTTGAGTCTTCTGCTGGCTTATAACCTTTTCCCTTTTCTGTAATAGCATGTATTAAAAAGGGTCCTTCATGTTTAGAATTTTTAACGTTTTCTAGGACAGGAAGCAGATGATCAAAGTTATGACCATCAATAGTACCCACATAAAAGAAACCCATTTCTTCAAACAAAGTCCCCCCAACCGCAAGTCCTCTAAGATATTCCTCAGCTTGACCAATGCTTTTCTTTAAAGATTTTGGAAACTTGTTTGATAGTTTTTTAAAGAACTCTCTAAAACCAATATATTTATTACCAGATAATAATTTTGCCAGGTATGAACTCATCGCTCCAACTGGAGGTGCAATCGACATATCATTATCATTTAAAATCACGATCAACCTTGAATCCATGGACCCAGCGTTATTCATCGCCTCATAAGCCATACCCGCGCTCATGGCCCCGTCGCCAATAACTGAAATAATATTATTTGTTTTACCATCTAAATCTCTAGCCACAGACATTCCAAGTCCTGCAGATATAGAAGTTGAACTATGTGCTGTTCCAAAAGGATCATATTCACTCTCAGATCTTTTGGTAAAACCTGATAGACCACCTCCTTGTCTTAAAGTTCGTATACGATCACGTCTTCCTGTAATGATTTTATGAGGATATGCTTGATGCCCAACATCCCAGATCAATCTATCTTTTGGAGTATCAAATACATAATGAATGGCTAAAGTCAGTTCAACAACACCAAGTCCTGCTCCAAGATGACCTCCTGTAACAGAAACAGCATCAATCATCTCTTCTCTCAATTCTTTTGCTAGTGTTGTGAGATCTTTTTTATCAAAAGAGCGAAGGTCATGAGGATAATTAATTTTATCCAGCAATGGAGTTTTTGACATGTGTTTATTTTAACTGATTAGAAAATTATTGGAATAAATAAAAAAAAAGGCCCGCCGAAGCGGGCCTTAATTTAAGCTCTAAGCCTTATTACTTCGCTGATGCAGGAGTAAGTGACTTAGCTGTATGCCAGATCACTAAACCAAAGATCAACTTGTTAATAAAGTCTGCTAGGTTGTAAATGATGTTTAACGAAACTTCGTCCGCTGAACCAGTCATATAACCAAATAGGTAACCTAATGGATATACCGCCCAACCGATAGTAACGATCCACTTACAGAATTCGAAACAGCTCGCAGCAGCGCCTTTTAATTTTTTCGCTTCTTGACCTGCTTCACCTGCAAATACTTCATATAGGATGTAGATCCATCCAGCCATACCGATGATGAAACCTAAGTTGATGCCGATGTAACCAGCTTCTCCTAAGTAACCACCTACTAGCATGATGATAGTACCGATTAATAGTCTCCAGAAAATACCACCAGAAACTTTTTTAACTGCTGATAAGATGAAGTAGAACTCAATCATCAATAACGGCACAGTTAGTAACCAGTCGATATATCTAAATACAGTTGGTGAAGTACCAGTTGTTACCCAAACGTCTCTCATGTACATGTAATGCACGAATGCAATACCAGTAACTAGACCAGATAACGTAACTGAAGTTCTCCAAGATGCTTTTACTGAATTTCTTTCGATGAAAAAGAAAACAGTAGCCGCTAACATAGTCATAGAAATCAACCAGAAAGTAACTCCAGTGAAGTCATTTGACTGTAGTATTACGTTTTTCATATTTCTCCTTTTTGTTTAAACAAAAAAAGCGAAACCATTCGGATTCGCTCTTAACTGCGGCAATTTATACTTATATTTGCGTTCATTAAAACCCAAAAAAAACATTAATTTCCACAAAAAGACGCTTTTTTCCTGAAAAAATGCAACTTTTAATATACTTTTTAGATAGTTCAAAATGAGTGAAGTTAAAAAAATTGCAGTCATAGGATCTGGCTTTGGTGGCATTGCTGCAGCATTAAGACTGAAAGCAAAGGGTCATGAAGTTAGTTTAATTGAAAAACAAAATGATCTTGGTGGACGTGCAAGAGTTTTTAAAAAAGATGGCTACACTTTTGATGCTGGACCCACTGTTATCACTGCACCACAATTAATTTATGAACTTTTCCAACTGTTTGATAAAAAATATCAAGACTATGTGAACATCGTTCCTCTTAAAATTTGGTATCAATTCATATTTGATGACCTATCTAAATTAAATTACGGTGAAGATTTAAACCAACTGTTACAAGATATAGAAAAAATTGATCCGAATGACAAAAAAGGATTTGAAAAGTTATTAATTGAGTCTGAAAAAATATTTAATATTGGATTTTTAAAATTAGCAGACAAACCTTTTCATAAAGTGTGGTTTATGCTCAAACAAATTCCAGCATTACTTAAACTAAAAAGTTATAATTCAGTTTTTACTTTCATTTCTTCGTTTATTAAAAATGAAAAACTCAGAAAAGCATTTACTATTCATCCATTGCTTGTTGGTGGCAACCCTTACAGTACGACTTCAATTTATGCATTGATCTTGTTTCTAGAGAGAAAATGGGGAGTTCATTATTCCATGGGTGGTACTGGAAATATTATAAGTGCATTTGAGAAATTAATGAATGAAGTGGGTGTAAAAATTATCAAAGGACAAGAAATTGTAAAAATAAATCATGAAAATAGAAAAGTTAAAAATATAGTCTTAAAGAATAATGATGTTTTAGAAATTGATAGTATTGTCTGCAATGCTGATCCACCTAAAGTTTATGATGAATTAATATATCCAAAAATTAATAACAAATTATTTAATTTAAAGACTGATCGTTTGAAATATTCAATGGGATTATATGTTTATTATTTTGGAACAAAAAAGAAATATGAAAATATTGAACACCACACAATTTACCTTGGAAAATCCCACAAACAATTATTAGACAAAATCTTTTATACCAAAACGCTTGATGATGATTTTAGTTATTACCTACACCGCCCTTCAGCCACCGATCAAAGCATGGCGCCAGCTGGTAAAGATTGTTTTTATGTCTTAGTACCGGTTCCCAATAATCAATCTAAAATAAACTGGGAACAAGAAGGCAAAGCTTTTAAAGATAAAGTGATAAGAAAACTAGAACAAACTTGTATGCCAGGGCTATCCAAATATGTTGAAGCAGAAATTTTTGTTACTCCAGATTATTTTGAAAAAGAATTAAATACCAAATACGGATCTGGTTTTTCAATTGAACCCGTATTTACGCAATCAGCATACTTTAGGTTTCATAACAAATCTGAGATATTAGATAATCTATATTTTGTAGGAGCAGGTGCTCATCCAGGAGCAGGTATTCCAGGAGTATTATCTTCTGCTAAAGTTTTAGATCACCTTGATATTTAAATAATGAATAGTACTGCTCAAGATATTTTAAAAAAACATGCAAAGTCTTTTTATTTTGCAGGGTTACTGCTTGATAAAAAAACGCTTAATGATGCAGCAATTTTATATGCTTTTTGCAGACAACTTGATGATGCGGCTGATGAGGAAGATCAACAAACTAAGCTTAATGATTTAATTACAGATTATAAAAAAGAAGCTTCAGAAGACCTAATTAATAAGGAATTTAAAAAATTACAAAAGACATATCAATTAGATCAAAAATTTATTGATGATTTAATTATAGGTGTCTCATCAGACATCAATTTCAAGCAACCTAAAAATTTAAGTGAACTGATAAAATACAGTTATCAAGTTGCTGGTACTGTTGGAGGTTTGATGGCAAAGATACTTGGTACAAATGATCATAACGCTTGGAAATTTGCTGTAGATCTTGGAATTGGAATGCAAATTACAAACATATCGAGAGATATTAAAGAAGATGCGCAGAATGGGAGGATTTATATTCCAGAAGATATGCTGCCAAATAATTTTAAGCCAAATGACATTACTAATGGATCAAATGATGGATTAATTTTTAATATAACAAAACAATTACTAGAGATTGCTGAAACATATTATCAAAGTGGATTTGAAGGTATTTATTATATACCTAAAAAAAATAAGTTTAGTATTTTAATTGCAGGTGTGCTCTATAACTCTATTGGTAAAAAAATTATTAAAAAAAAAACGCTTTTTTTGAAACAACGAATTTACTTAAATACTTTTGAAAAAATTTTAATCTTAATGGCAAATGTATTTACAAAATATAAATCAAAAGAACCTGTACATTTAACCCATCAGCTTCATTCAAATTATTTCTAAATATGATTTATGATATTGCAATTATTGGAGCAGGATGTGCGGGATTATCTCTTGCCTATCAAATTTCTAAAACTAATCAGAATAAAAAAATTATTATTCTAGATTCTAAATCTAAATTTCAAAATGATCGTACATGGTCTTTTTGGAAAACAAATGATCACGACTTTGAAGATTGTTTAGAAAAACAATGGTCTAATTTTGAAGTGAAAAATAAAGAGCAAATAAAAATATTTAATCAAACCAAATATCCCTATCAAACAATTAATAGTTTAAAATTTTATGAAAAAATTAAAAATAATTTAAATGAAAAATTTAATCTCAAATTAGGATTTCGAATTCAAGACATTCAAAAAACTTCAGAAATTTTTCAATTTAAAAATAGTAACGAAGTTATAGAAAGTAAATTAGTTTTTGATAGCCGTGTACCAGAAATTAAAATGGGAAATCTTTATCAACATTTTTATGGCCTTACTATTGAAACAAATCAAAATGCTTTTGATGAAAATAAATTAACTTTAATGGACTTTAAACAAAAAGAGCAGGGTGTTCATTTTTTTTACATTCTACCATTTAAAAGTAATCGAGCTTTAATTGAGACAACCTGGCTATCAAAATTAAATGAATTAAATAAAGAAAAGTATGTTGATGAACTTCATCAGTACATTAAAAATGATCTTGGCATCAATCAATTTAATATTATTCATGAAGAAATTGGTGCAATTCCAATGTTCAGAAGATCCTCAAAAAATGAAACGGGTTATGTTGATATCGGTATTAGAGGAAACATAAATCGTATGAGTACAGGGTATGCATTCCCATACATACAAGCACATTCTAAAATCATTGCCAATGCTTTAGATCAATTAAGTTTCAAAAGACCAATTTCAGCTAAATATGAATTTTTAGATCAATTGTTTGTTAAAGTATTAAAGAACCATACAGACCAAATGCCTGATATATTTTTTAAACTTTTTGATCAAAATAATCAGGAAAGCGTAATTAGATTTTTATCTAGTGAAGGAATCTGGTTAGATGATATGAAAATTGTATCTAAGATGCCAAAACTATTATTTTTAAAAAATTTATTTAATTAGTCATATGCCATTAAACAAAATTCAAAATATATTACTTATTATATTCTCTATATTTGGATCCCTTTCATACATATTATTTACCAATAACTTCATTCAAGATGATTTAACCCTACTATTTTTTTGTTTCTTTTTAATTCTCGTGCTTGGAGTATCGCATGGTGCACTGGATCATATTCGTGGCAAAAGAATTTTGGAGCCAAAATTTAATAAAGCATGGTCCATCTTATTTTTTCCAGGATATATTATTCTAGGTTTAATCGTAATTATTAGCTGGATTAGCTTTCCGCCAGTGACCTTATTATTGTTTTTAATAACTGCTGGTTATCATTTTGGAGAAGAGGATCTTAGTTTTTTCAAAGAGGACAATGGCGTTATCTTTAATATAGTAAGTTTTTTAAAAGGTTTTTTGATTATTACATTGTCCTTTCATTATAGTTTTGAAAACACATCATTATTTTTTGAATATTTAATGGTTCCACAAAATTATTATGATGCACTCATTCCTTTAAAATCTACTTTATTCTCAATTAATTTAATATGTTTGGTTGGTGGTTTAATTTATTTATTTAAAGATAGTATTAATCACCTTGCATTAACCTTACTTGAAGTTTTGTTAATCATTTTATCATTTATCTATTTACCTCTCATCCTAGCCTTTTCACTTTACTTTTGTTTTCTTCATTCTTCTAAACACATTATTGGACTTGCAAAAGAACTAGATAAACAGGATATAAAAAATGGATTAAAGCTATTTTCTATTAAAGCGGTCCCCTTAACATCTATTACAGCACTTGCTGCAGTATTATTTGCCTTTTTATTAAGTGAAAAAATCGATGAAAATATCATTAAAACGATTTTTATTGGTTTGGCTTCACTTACACTTCCTCATATATTATTAGAAATTTTAGATAAAAAATAATGAATGAAGATTTAGATATATTGCTTTGTGCTCCAAGAGGTTTTTGTGCTGGAGTTGACCGTGCCGTTGAAATTGTAGAAAAAAGTTTACAAAAATTTGGTGCACCAGTTTATGTAAGACATGAAATCGTTCACAATAAACATGTTGTTCAAAATTTACAAAATAAAGGGGTCATCTTTGTTGATGAGCTTGATGAAATTGAAGATAAAACAAGACCAGTAATTTTCTCGGCCCATGGAGTATCAAAAAAAGTTTATGAAGATGCTGAAATTAAAAATATTCAGTTTATTGACGCAACATGTCCATTAGTTTCAAAAGTACACCGAGAGGCAGAATTACTAAATAAACAAGGTTACCAAATTATTCTTATTGGTCACAAAAATCACCCTGAGGTGATTGGGACTATGGGTCAATTGCCAGCAGGGGAAGTTACATTAATAGAGAATATTGAAAATATAAAAAACATCAAACTAAACAAAGAAAAAATAGCTTATATTACTCAAACAACACTATCTATTGATGATACGAAAGATATTATTGATGCTCTAAAAATAGAATTTCCAAATATTAAAGAGCCTATTAAAAGTGATATTTGTTACGCAACAACAAATAGGCAAGCGGCGGTTAAAAATATTGCAGGAAAATGCGATGTCTTTTTTGTTGTAGGAAGTCAGCAATCTTCTAACTCACAAAGACTTGTTGAAGTGGCTAAAAAAAATGGAAGTAAAGAAAGCTACCTGGTTCATCAAGAATTTAAATTACCTATTGATCTAATAAAAAAATCAAAGTGTATTGGAGTTTCATCTGGAGCATCTGCGCCTGAAGTTTTAGTTGATCGACTAATAGATCAAATCAAAGAAATCAGAAATATTAAGGTTCAAGATATAGAAATTGTTAAAGAGAACGTTGAGTTTAAACTTCCAAGAGAACTTAGAGAAAATTAATTTTTTCTCTCAATAATAAAATTAATACAATTTAATAATTCATCAGTTTGAGAAAAAGAACTTAATTGATTTGTAATTTCAGATTTTAAATCAGCAATAAGTACTTTAGTTTTTTCCTCACCTAAATGAACAATTAAAGTATTTTTTCCTTTACTCTCATCTTGTTGAGTAGGTTTACCTAAAGTTTCAGATTTTCCATACTTATCTAAAAAATCATCTGCAATTTGAAATAATAAACCTATTTTAATTCCAAGATCTCTGAATGTTTTTGCTAATTCGTTTTTATGAGAAAGTAGTGGTGCAACTTCTGTACAAAAACCCATCAGTGCTCCGGTTTTTTTATTTTGCATATCGATAATAGTATCTTTATCAACTTCACTTTTTTTTAAACTTAAATCAAAAAATTGACCTCCTGCAATTCCAAGGTGTCCAGATGAAGAAGATAAAGCATGAATGATTTTGATTTTAATATCTTGATCAATTTCAAACTTTGGATCAGATATCATTTCAAATGCCAAGGTTAACAATGAGCTTCCAGCTAAAATTGCAGTGTACTCACCATACGCTTTATGCGTACTTTCTTTTCCTCTTCTAAAATCATCATTGTCCATCGAAGGTAAATCATCATGAATTAAAGAGTAACTGTGAACACACTCTACTGCTGCAGCAATTGGAATATATTTTTTTTCATCAATATCAAAAATTTTACACGCAGACTGAACAAGATAAGATCTAATCATCTTACCTCCAGAGAATAATCCGTATTCCATAGCTTCGTATAATTTATTATCTGCAGATTGGTTCTTGAAATAACTTTTAAGAAAAGCATTAACCTTATCTGCAGTAAGCTTTAGCTCTTGCTGAAAATTAGACATGAATTGTTATTTTTTTTTTCTTACAAATGGTTTTTCTGTAACATTGCCATTTTTATCAATTTCAATTTGATCAATTTTCATATTTGCTTCTTTTAATTTTTGATCGCAATGTTTTTTTAACTGAATGCCACGTTGATATTTTTCAATAGATTCTTCTAACTCAATTGATCCATTTTCTAAATCAGAAACAATTGTCTCCAGCTCAGCCATTGCCTTTTCAAAGGACATTTTTTCAATATCAGCGTATTTGTTTGCTTTATTCATTTATAGATTTTAACTTTGATGCATAATAAATATTTCAAAATGAAAAACTATTCAAATATCTTTAGCCCTACTGATAAAAATTTAAAAAAGTGCTCTAAGATATTAAAAAACCATGGCATCGCGGCATTACCAACTGAAACGGTCTATGGATTAGCTGGAAATGCGTATTCAAATCGTGCTGTTACAAAAATATACAGTTTAAAAAAAAGACCAAAGAAAAACCCATTAATTGTTCACTTTGATAGCCTTCAATCTATCCTTAAAGAAACCGAGCAAAATCCATATCTTCAAAAACTTTATCGCAAGTTTTCACCTGGACCCATTACCTACGTATTAAAGTTAAAAAAGAAATCTAAAATTTCAAAAAAACTTATTAATAAAAATGGCACCATTGCATGTAGGGTTCCTGCAAATACACATTTTAGAAAAATAATAAGACTTACTCATGCACCTCTAGCGGCACCCAGCGCTAATATCAGTAATCATGTATCCCCTACTTCATCAAAGGATGTTTTTGATGAATTTGGAAAAAAAATTAAATTCATATTAGATGGTAAACAATCAAAGGTTGGAATTGAATCTACTGTAGTTAATCTCGTTGGAAGACCTAAAGTATTGCGTCCTGGTAAAATAACAAAGCATGAAATTCAAAAGGTTGTAAAACATGTTACAAAAAATATATCCAAAGAAATTTTATCTCCTGGCCAGCTTAAAAAACATTACTCTCCTGGTATACCTATTTTTTTAAATCAACAAAAACCAAAACCTAATGGTGCTTTGCTTGTATTTGGCAAAACAAAATTAAAAGGGGGGAATATATTCTATCTTTCAAAATCTAAATCATTGGATGAGTGTGCAAAAAAACTTTATCTAAAGTTAAGACAAATTAAAAAATTAAAATATAAAACGATATCTGTTACAAAAATTCCAAATCAAGGTATTGGAATAGCAATAAATGACAGGTTAAAAAGAGCATCATCATGAAATCAATTGAAGTTAAAAACTTAAAAAAACAATTTAAAACAGCTGAAGCTGTAAAAGGAATTAATTTTTCAATTAACCAAAGTGAAACTTTAGCACTTCTTGGTCCAAATGGATGCGGGAAGACAACAACCATTGGAATGTTACTTGGATTAATTACTCCAACATCAGGAAACATATTTATTAATGGACAAGAATTAAATTACAAAGATCATCAGTTTTTAAATATCATGAATTTTGCATCTCCTTATGTCGAGCTTCCAAAAAAACTTACCGTTTTAGAAAATTTAAAAGTTTATGGGAGAATGTATTTGATAAAAAATTTTAAAGAAAAAATTGATCAACTTATAGAAGATTTAAACTTAAAAACTTTTTTAAATAAAAGAACAGGCGAACTTTCGTCTGGTCAAAAAAACAGAGTGTCCTTAGCAAAATCTTTAATCAATGATCCAAAGATCTTACTACTTGATGAACCAACAGCAAGTTTAGATCCTGATACTGGTGACTATGTAAGAAGCTATCTAGAAAAGTATAAAAAAGAAAATGATATTAGTATTCTCTTAGCTTCTCATAATATGGATGAGGTCACAAGATTAAGTGATGATGTTTTAATGATGAAAGAAGGCCAAATTATTGATCATGGTAAAGCAAAAGATTTAATTGATAAACACGGAAGAAAAAATTTAGAACAAGTATTTTTAAAATTGGTGAGGCAGAAAAATGAATATTAAAAGATCCTCATCATTAATGTTAAGGCATTTTTATTTAATCAGGTCATCTTTCCCAAGAATTTTTGATCTAATTTATTGGCCGACTGTACAAATTATTCTATGGGGCTTTGTCTCTAAATTTTTTACGATGCACAGTGATTACTTTAACAATGTTGCTGGTGTCATATTAAGTGCTGCAATTCTTTACGACTTCTTATTTAGATCAAGCATTAGCTATAATATGCTTTTCTTAGAGGAAATTTGGAGCAGAAATATTATTAATTTATTTGTCTCCCCTCTTAAAATTTCTGAGATTATCATGGCATTAACTTCATCTGCTTTAATTCGAACCATGATTGGATTGGTTCCTGCTGCTTTTATAGCTATTCCATTGTTTGGAATATCCATATTTGAACTTGGGTTTCCCTTGATACTCTTATTATTTAGTCTTTATTTGTTTGGTGTAACCCTTGGACTTTTAGTTACTGCAGGCCTAGTTAGATTTGGTCCATCATTTGAAAATGTGGCATGGGCAAGTTTGTTTTTTATAGCCCCACTTGGTTGCATTTATTACCCTGTAGAGATACTGCCCAGTTGGGTTCAGCCTATTGCACTTGGGTTACCAATTGCTCATATATTTGAAGAAACACGAAATATTCTTGTTAATCAAACGGTTAGTTTTACAAACATTTATTATGCAATCGGTTTAAATTTAATTTACCTTACCCTAGCTATTTCAATATTTTATAGATCATTTGTTAGCGCCAAAAGAAACGGAACGTTAGTTAATATTGGTGAATAATTACAAAAATATTGATAAATATTAGCTTATGCGCCTGTAGCTCAACTGGATAGAGCGCCAGATTTCGGCTCTGGAGGTTCAGGGTTCGACTCCTTGCAGGCGCGCCAAATAAAAAGTCCTATAAAAAATTACAAATATGCCAATATTTTTTTTCAAAACACAAGATATGCTAAATACAACTTTATAGTTGTATACGGTTCAACTGAACCTCTCATTTGTTATACCTATTAGTAGAGTAATTTGTAAATTGCAACGCTACTAATTGTATAAACTATAAGTTGTAAAAGTTAAGGAGAGAAAATGAAAAAAATATTAACGGTTTTAATAGGAGCTTGGTTCTTATTATTATCTAACACGGGTGAAAGTAACGCCGCCTGTAAAAATGTAAAAATTGCAAATATGAACTGGGCATCAGCTGGTCTGATGGCCAATATAGATAAGATTGTCCTTGAAAAAGGATTTGGTTGTAATGTTGAACTTATTCAAGCTGATACCGTTCCAGCATTTACATCAATGAATGAAAAAGGTTCGCCTGATATCGTTCCAGAACTTTGGGCCAACTCATTTATTACACCGCTGAATAAAGCGATTAAAGAAGGAAGACTTCACAGATTAAACAAAGGTCCAATTACGGGACTTGGTGAAGGATGGTGGGTCACTCCTGCATTTAGAAAAAAACATCCTGAAATTAAAACTGTGATGGATTTATTAAAAAGACCAGATTTATTTCCACACCCAGAAGATAAATCAAAAGGTGGATTTGTGACTTGTCCTGCAGGTTGGGCATGTCAGTTAAGTAATGCAAATCTTTTTAGAGCTTTTGAAATGGAGAAAAAAGGTTGGAAACTTATTGATCCGGGTTCTGCAGCTGGTTTAGATGGAACAATTGCAAAAGCAGCTGAGAGAGGACAAAATTGGGTTGGTTACTACTGGGCTCCAACTGCAATGATTGGAAAATATAATCTAGTCAAACTTGACTGGGGCATTCCATTTGCAGGAAAAGAAAACTGGGATGGATGTATTGCAAAACCTGAAAAAGATTGTGCAAATCCAAAGCCAACTGCATGGATTACACCAGCTGTAAATACAGTGGTTACTGATAAGTTTAGAAAAAATGCTGATAAAAATTTAATCACGTATTTTGAGAAAAGAACTTATCCAGGAAAAGTAATGAACGGTATGCTTGTTTACATGACAGAAAATCAAGCAGATGGTTCTGACGCTGCAATCGAGTTTTTTAAAAAACACGAGACTGTTTGGACCAAATGGCTTCCAACAGATGTGGCAAATAAAATTAAAAAATCATTATAATATTATCTCGCTCTAAAGATGGAATACCTTATAAACTTTCCCTCTTTAGGGCGAGAAACACTTCGAGATTTAAAAAAAGGAGTCGATAGTTCTTTTAAAGACTTTTCACGATCATATGGTGAAGGTATAGAAAATTTTTTTGATCCCTTATTACAATTTTTAGTTTTTTTTGAAAAATTATTAATTAATTCTCCATGGCTAATTATTATTGGTATCATTGCCTTTTTAACCTGGAAAGCATCGCAAAAATTAAGTTTAGTATTTGGGACAATACTAGCTTTTATTATAATTGGTCTTTTTGGAATGTGGGAAGATACTATGTCGACACTTGCAATTATTTCAGTTGCTACATTACTTTGTTTATTAATAGGAACTCCGTTTGGAATTTTAATGGCAAAATCAAATCGAGTTTCTTTAGTTATGTCACCAGTTCTTGATACAATGCAAACGATACCAACCTTTGTTTATTTAATTCCAATTATAATGTTACTTGGAATTGGAAAGGTTCCAGGCCTTATTGCAGTTTGTATTTATGCTATTCCACCGATTGTAAGATTAACAAATCTTGGAATTAGAGAAGTAAATGCAAAATTGATTGAAGCTGGTAAAGCTCTTGGCGTTTCTAAATTTGTAATTCTTTATAAAATAGAATTTCCATTGGCTCTTCCATCTATTATGACTGGAGTTAATCAAACAATTATGATGTCGTTATCAATGGTCGTGATTGCATCTATGATTGGTGTGAGCGGTCTTGGTGTCCCAATTCTAAGATCGATTTCAAACCAATATCTTGCACTTGGAGTTATGAATGGTCTAGCAATTGTTGCACTTGCAATCATATTTGACCGAATATCTCAGCACTATGCAAGACGTATGCAAAAACACAAAGATGTAATGAAGAAATAATTCAACTAATAATTGAAGAACCTATATCCCAAATTCATAACTGAGTAATTAAACAATTGTAATTTAACTTAGATTTTTCTATCTTAAGGCATCTTTAATTTAAATTAAAAGGGGAACAATGAAAAACATAATGAAAGCAATTGGTAGTTTATCAGTATTAGCTTTTGTTTTAACAGCTTGCGGCGACGGCGGTGGAGCTAAAAAAACAACTAGTACTTTAGACACTACTAAAAGTCAGGGCTTTGTAAAATGTGGAGTTTCACAAGGTCTTCCAGGATTTTCTAATGCTGATGCATCAGGAAACTGGACAGGTATCGACGTAGACGTTTGTAGAGCAGTAGCTGCTGCAGTTTTAGGTGATGCTAATAAAGTAAAGTATACACCTTTAAGTGCTAAAGAAAGATTCACTGCATTACAAGCTGGAGAAATCGACGTACTTTCAAGAAATACAACTTGGACATTAGAAAGAGATGCTTCAATCGGATTAACATTCGTTGGTGTAAACTTCTATGATGGTCAAGGTTTCATGGTAAGAAAAGCAACTGGAATAAAATCAGTTAATGATTTTAAAAACGGTGTAAAAGTATGTACAAACACTGGTACTACAACTGAACTTAACATGGCTGACTTCTTTAAATCTAAAGGTGTTCAATATGAGCCTGTAGTATTTGAAAAAGCGGACGAAGTTGTTCAAGCTTATGATGCTGGTAGATGTGACACTTATACAACTGATAAATCAGGATTAGCAGCTCAAAGAACTAAAATGTCTAAAGCTGACGATCACATTGTATTGCCAGAGACAATTTCTAAAGAACCTTTGGGCCCTGTTGTAAGACAAGGTGACTCTAAATGGGAAGATGTTGTAAGATGGTCATTAAATGTATGGATTGAAGCTGAAGAGTACGGCGTAAATTCAGGCAATATTGACTCTCTAAAGAGCAGTCCAAACCCAGCTATTCAAAGAATAGTAGGTGCTGAAGGTACTAAAAATGGTGAAGCCTTAGGTTTAGATAACCAGTGGAGCTATAGAATTATCAAGCAAATTGGTAACTATGGTGAAAGCTATAAAAAGCATATAGCTGATACTGGTATTTTACCTGACAGAGGTCCAAATAACTTATGGACTAAAGGCGGAATACTTTACGTACCACCAGTTAGATAAAACACTATTTAAAAAAGGGCTGGATTTTCCAGCCCTTTTTTTTAATCTACCTTAAATGTCTTTTATTCAAAATCATTTAGAAAAAATTGATCAGTACTTAAATGATCATCCAAGAGTAAAATTTTTATTACCACAAGCAATTCTTATTATATTCGTTTTATCAATCATTTCTTATTTTTCATTCAATGCAAGTTCAAATCTTTCAGCAAGAGGTATCAATACTGGATTTGGCTTTTTAAGTAACAAAGCATCATTTGATATTCAGTTTAGTTTAATCGAGTTTGACTCTAGTATGACTTATGGTCGTGCTTATTTAGTAGGTTTATTAAACACCATTCTAGTTTCTGTTATTGGAATTATATTTGCAACCATTCTTGGTTTTATATTTGGTATATTAAGACTTTCATCAAATCCTTTAGCATCAGGATTGGCGACTTCTTATATTGAGTTTTTTAGAAATATTTCTTTATTACTTCAAATCTTTTTTTGGTATTTCACGGTACTTCGTTTGTTACCTCAGGCAGAAAATTCCATTGTGTTTTTTGACTCTATCTATGCAAATATCAAAGGTATTTATTTTCCAGAGTTTATTTGGACAAATTTAAGTTTCTTAATTTATGGCTTAATTTTTACATTTATTTCTATTTATTTCTTTAATGTCTATGCCAAAAGATTAAGAGAAAATACTGGAAAACAATTACCTCAATTTCTAATTTCGCTTGGAATTTTAATTATTTTACCAACATTAGTAATATTTATTTTTGGCGTTGGTGTTGAGTTTTCTCATCCAAAACTTGAAGTTAAAATGGGAATTGCAAACTACATTGGAGGTTCATCAATTATACCAGAATTTTTGGCCCTAGCCTTTGCATTATCAATTTATACATCAACTTTCATTGCAGAAAACGTTAGAGCTGGAATTTTAGGAATTGATAAAGGGCAAAAAGAAGCTGCAGCATCAATTGGTTTAACGAATACTCAAATCTTAAGATTAGTGGTCATTCCTCAAGCATTAAGAATTATTATACCACCAACAACAAACCAGTATTTAAATCTGACTAAAAACTCATCTTTAGCAGCTGCTATTGCTTATCCAGATATTGTTTTAGTTTTTGCTGGAACAGCTTTAATGCAAACAGGTAGGGCAATTGAAATTGTAACCATCACGATGCTTACTTATTTAACGTTAAGTATAAGTATTTCTATCTTTATGAATTGGTACAACAAAAAGGTTTCTTTGACGGAAAGATAATATGAATAAAACTTTAAATTACATTAGAGAGAAGTTTTTTTCATCACCTATTGATGCATTTCTTACAATATCAATTAGTTATTTAATCTATCTAACTATTCCACCACTACTTGATTGGATGTTTATCAGCGCAACTTTTTCAGGTGAAAGTAAAAAAGAATGTGTTTCAGGTGGAGCATGCTGGGTATTTGTAAAAATTTGGTTTAATAGATTCTTATATGGAATGTATCCAAATGATGAAATTTGGAGAATCAATCTTCCATTTGGATTTTTGGTCGTATCAATTATTGTCTACAGATTTTTAAATGAAAAATACAAAAAATATCTATTTTTATTTTTAGTTATTCCATTTCCAATTTTATCCTTAATGCTTTTTTCTGGTGGCTTTCTTGGTTTAATGCCAGTTGATACAAGGGAATGGGGAGGATTATTTTTAACACTTGTTATATCAATATTTGCAATCATCTTCTGTTTCCCATTAGGTGTTCTTTTAGCAATGGGAAGAAGATCAAATCTTCCAGTAGTGAGATATTTTTCAATTGGCTTTATTGAATTTTGGAGAGGGGTTCCTCTAATTACAGTTTTATTTATGGCAGGCGTTATGTTCCCGCTTCTTTTACCAGCTGGAACTAATATGGATAAATTAGTTAGAGTTATTATTGCAATTACCTTGTTTGAAGCTGCTTATATGGCTGAGGTGGTTAGAGGTGGATTGCAAGCTGTAGGTCGCGGCCAATATGATGCATCAAAAGCAATTGGTATGGGATATTGGAAAAGTCATATTTTTATTATTCTTCCACAAGCTCTGAAATTAGTGATACCTGGAATTGCTAATACTTTCATTGCATTATTTAAAGATACACCTTTAGTTTTTGTGGTTGGACTACTTGAAATTTTAGGAATGGTAAATTTAGCAAAAACAAATCCTGCATGGCTTGGAATGGCAACAGAAGGTTATGTATTTGTAGCTTTAGTTTACTGGATTTTCTGTTTCGCTATGAGCAGATATAGTTTAAGTATAGAGAGGAAATTAAAAACAACTAACTAGGGACAATGGAAAGCATAATTCAATTAAAACAGGTTAATAAATGGTACGGCGATTTTCACGTCCTAAAAGACATTAACTTTGAGGTTAGCGAGAAAGAAAAAGTTGTTATTTGTGGCCCTTCTGGATCAGGAAAGTCTACATTAATTAGATGCATCAATAGATTAGAAGAACATCAAAAAGGTGAAATCATAGTAGATGGCATGACTCTTGATGAGAATACAAAAAATATCTCAGCAATTAGAAGTGAAGTTGGAATGGTGTTTCAACAGTTTAATTTATTTCCACACCTATCTATTTTAGAAAATTGTACACTTGCTCAAATTTGGGTGAAGAAAAAGACAAAAAAAGAATCTGAAGCTTTAGCTATGGATTATTTGAAAAAAGTTCAAATTGATGATCAGGCTGCAAAGTTCCCAGGACAGTTATCAGGTGGACAGCAACAAAGAGCTGCAATTGCAAGAGCACTTTGTATGGAGCCAAAGATTATGCTTTTTGATGAACCCACATCTGCATTAGACCCTGAAATGATTAAAGAGGTTTTAGATGTGATGGTTGATTTAGCAAAAGGCGGTATGACAATGTGTGTGGTAACACACGAGATGGGTTTTGCAAAAGAAGTTGCAGACCGTGTCGTATTTATGGATGAAGGAAATATTGTAGAAGCTAAAAAGACTAAAGATTTCTTTGATAACCCAGAGAATGAGAGAACAAAACTTTTCCTAAGTCAAATTCTATAAACTTTTTGTTTAGATAAGATATACTTTAACTCAGATGAATAACTATAATTTTGTAGTTGATGAGAACTTTGATCAAAAAAGAATTGATCAAGTTGTAGCAAAACAATATCCAAAAATTAGCAGATCAAAGGTAAGTAAAATTATAAAAACTGAGCTCCTTAAACTAAATGGTGAAATTTTAAAAGATCCATCTCATAAAGTTAAATCAGGAGACCAAATCGAATTTGAAAATTTGATAGAAGAGACCATTAATCTTATCCCAAAGAAAATGGACCTTAACATTATATTTGAAGATGAAGATATCATTATCATAGATAAGCCTATTGGAATGGTCGTTCATCCAGGTGCGGGTAATTATGAGGATACGATGGTTAATGGTTTGCTTTATCATTGTAAAAATAATCTTTCAGGTATAAATGGTGAAGATCGCCCTGGTATAGTTCACCGTATTGATAAAGATACCAGTGGACTATTAGTAGTTGCTAAAAATGATCAAGCTCATGCCTTTATTGCAAAACAATTTGAAAAACATTCAATTAAAAGAAGTTATTTAGTTTTTGTCTACGGAATTCTCAGACCTCTTCATGGAAAAATTGAAACCTTAATTGGTAGGAATAAAACTAACCGACAAAAAATGAGCGCAGATGTGATCAGAGGTAAAGATGCAATAACCAATTATGAAACACTAGAAGTTTTTAAAGGAAATAAAATTCCAGATATAAGTTTGGTAAAATGTATTCTTGAGACCGGACGAACTCATCAAATTCGAGTTCACATGTCTCATAAGGGTAATCCGATTTTGGGAGATCAAACCTATGGTAAAAAGATAAAAAAAATTAGAGGTATTGATCAAGAATTTGAAGAAATTTTAAAATCATTAAAAAGACAAGCACTACACGCTCATACACTTGGATTTGTTCATCCAACAACAAATGAAGAGGTATTCTTTGCCTCAGAATTGCCAGATGATTTAAATAAATTAAAAAATAGGCTGGAAACACTAAAAAATTGAGCCTTGAAGGTTTGAAATTAAAAATTACATATACAGCATGAGTAAAGAAATAAGTAAAACCAATCTACCTGTTTTATCTCCTGATGGGAGTTTTGACTCTTATTTACAAAAGATAAGAAAATTTCCAATGCTGGATGCAGCAGAGGAATATATCCTAGCTAAAAATTGGAGGGAAAAAGGTGATAAAGAATCTGCTCATAAACTGGTTACTTCTCACTTGAGATTAGTTGCAAAAATTGCAACGGGTTACAGAGGATATGGTCTTCCAATGAGTGAGTTAGTTTCTGAAGGTAATATCGGATTAATGACTGCTGTTAAAAAATTTGATCCTGAAAGAGGATTTAGATTAGCAACCTATGCAATGTGGTGGATTAAAGCGTCTATGCAGGAATATATTTTAAGATCTTGGAGCTTAGTTAAAATTGGTACAACCGCTGCACAAAAAAAGTTATTTTTTAATTTAAGAAAAATGAAAAACCAAATTATGAGATCAGACCAAACTGATCTTTTACCAGAACAAGTTACAGAAATTGCAAACCGACTTGATGTGACTGAAGATGAAGTGAATTCAATGGATCAGCGAATGAAAGGTCCTGAAGCATCACTAAATGCTACTATTTCTGGTGAAGAAGGTGAATCAGAATGGCAGGATTGGGTCGTGGATGAAAATGCTGACCAAGAGTTACAAATTGCGCACCGTCAAGAAACTAATAAGAGAAAAGCGTTACTAGATAAAGCAATGTCTATTTTAAATGAAAGAGAAAAAGAAATTTTATTTGATCGAAGATTAAATGAAGAGCCAAAGACATTAGAAGAATTGAGCCAAAAATATAATATTAGTCGTGAAAGAATTCGACAAATCGAAAATAGAGCATTTGAAAAACTACAAAAAGAAATGCTTGAACAAGCTAAAGACCAAAAACTAATTTCTGTAAACTAACTATAGTTTTTGTTTAGCAAGCTCTTTTGTTGCTCCATTAAAACCATTAAGATTGATCTCAATTGCAAGTGGTTTGCCAGCAAAACCTGCAACACCAATTGCTGCTTTTTTTGATTTCTTAAAACCATCATTAATTCTTTTATATATCTCTAATGCTATTTTATCTTTTGTATTATTACTTAATATCACCATACAGCCCACAACTTCACATTTGGTCCAAGTTAAATTAATTTGTGAATTGTTATCAAACTTAATTGCTAACTTTTGACTAAGATTAACACCAAGTGGTGCGATAATACTAATAATATCCTTAACTTCATTTTCTTTATTTTTAAATTTAAAGTAATTGATACTAAATCTTAGATTTGAATTTTGTATTTGCAAAGACTGCGAAACCTCACATCTCTTTTTTCCATGATCCTCAATACATTGATAGGTCCAACTATTATATTGCTGAGATGAAACTTTTGGTGGTGGGTCTCCAGCTTTGTGACCTGCAAATGATAATCCGGTTAATAAAAAAAATATGATTAAGATTTTATTTAACATTAAAACTGACCTACTAAACTTATTAAACTTCTACTATCCCAAGTCAATCCATCAACATCATTACCATTTGTATCTTTGCCAGGGTTATTCCCAAGTTTTTCAGCATAAGTTGCTGTTAAACTAAAATTTTTAAATACTGGCATTGAAAAAGATAAACCGACTCCATAAAGATCATATTGATTTTTTAATTTTGTATTCGTTGCATTCCAATTAGCCCACAATTGTTTATGTAACTGTATTTTTCCATAATCACCAAATAAAGTTAATTTTTTATTTCCTTTAAATATTTTGTTTGCTTCTAAACTTGTCACAAAACCTTGATCACCCGCTGCTTCATTTCCTGGATATGCTCTAACCGCGGAAGGTCCTCCTAAACTGATTTGTTCAGCACCATCCAAATTCATATCAGTATACTGACCATTAAATTTTAAATTTAAATTCACTGTATTTGTTACTCTTTGAAACCGATTAAAATTTAAAGCAGCCTTCCAATAATCGCCATCTGTTTTTGCAGTCAGCTGATCAGTATCATAATTGGTCATATTATCAGTTAAATCAAGATGACCTCCTGTAACTGAAAATGTGAAAGAATTTGCACCACCAGAGAAAATTTTATCTTGAATATTAAAGGTAGAACTTAAAACAGCTTTTGAGATATCTTTATTACTATTGCTACCAGTGTTTAAATCATTGACGTAATCATTTCTTGCAAAAGTTAATGAAGAACTTAAACTTTTATCTGGTTTAGTCATGAGTTCCTTGTTCAAAGCTAGACTATACTCTGTTGAATAACCAGTTGGATCGGTAGAAGCAAATGGTGCTCCTAAATCATATTCCATTTTTGAAATTCTAAAAGTACTTTGAAGACCATCATATCCAATTGGTAATGTTACTGATCCAGCATAATAATGAGAACCTTCAGTAATCACATCAGTAACAGAAAATCTTTCTCCATAATTAAGTACACTGTCAAAATTTAAGATATTTGTAATTCTTTCATAACCAGATGATCTTGATCCATTATTATCAACTAAACTTGTTGTATTTACAGTTTTAGTGTTTGAGGCAGAAATCACGACATCAGTTTCCCCTGGCAAACTCCCTTCAACAAGCTGAGCAATTGCATTAATACCAGGAGTATTATTTAAATTTCTAATATTTTTATCAAGCTGAGTAATATTTAAAACGTCACTTGGATCAATTTTATTATAAATAAATTTAGAAATTCTATTTCTTGAAATATTTAAAACTTTTTTTGCGTCAGCTTTAATTTCAACTTTTCCAATTCTTCCTTCAGAAATATAAATTAAAATATCACCATCGCTTACATTTTGTTCAGGTAAAAAAGCTGTAGCCAAGTATCCTTTAGACCTGTAGTAAAAAGACATTTCATTTATAATATTCCTTAAATCAGCATAACCTAATTCTTTATTGACTTTATCTTTTACCATCGCCTCAAAAATTTCAGTTGGGTATTTTTTATTTCCTCTAATAATAAAACTTTTAACAAAAACTTTTGTTACATCTTCTTCTTTTACCTGATCAACTTTCTTTTTATCTTTATCTATGATTGAATCGGAAGGCATTTCATTTTTCTTTAAATCTTTTTTAACTTTTGGGATTTCACGATTAACATCATCAACAGTTGGAATTTTTGGATCAGCTGCAAATAGCTTTGTAGAACACAGAGTTAAAATAAGAATACTAATTAGCTTTTGTCTGTTCATTTATTTTTTTTTCTTCTTCATCATCCTCACTAACACCAGAATTTTCATTTTTATTATCGTTTTGGTTTTGAGAATTTTCT
>NZ_JBNAIK010000004.1:0-114417 GCF_052048155.1 Candidatus Pelagibacter sp. HIMB109 | reverse complement strand
AATTTAATCAAATTTTTATTTGAAAAAAAATTGGCAACATCTGAAGTGATTATTTTATTTTTGTTGGTCATAACCACATTTTGATAATATTTAATATTATTTGTTTTTTTATTATAAATGGCTTTGTCTGATTTTATATTTAAGACAGAACCGTCCTTAAGTGTCGTAAAGCTATTGACAATATTTAATTGAATTAAATTAGGCTTACTTTTAGTTATAAATGCTTCATTTCCTTTTGTAATATACTCATGTTTATTTTGAGAAGATATTTTGTACTCAACATCTGTAAACTTAGTTGTTCCAAAACTTGAGTCAGAAGAGTTTTTTGAGAGTGATATATTTTTGGTATCTTCAATTTTAATTGTGCCTTTATTCTGAAAAATATAATAACCATAAAAAAGAAAAAAAAATAAAATTGCAAAGATTAGAAAAATATTTGCTTTTTTTTTGATTGATATCATTTTTCCAAAAATTCCAGAATAGTATGAATACTTACTAACCCTTTGAATTTATTTTTATTTTTTACCAAAAGTACTGTTATTCTTTTCCTATTCATTTTTGATAAAGCTTCTGTAGCTAAAATCGTTTCATTTACAAAACTCGGGTTTTTAGTCATTATATCATCAGCTTTTATCAAACTTAAATTTTTATATTTTGCTACTGCTCTAGAGCAATCTCCATCAGTAATAATAGATATTTTTTTAGATTTATTATTTTTTATTAAAACACAACCTAGTCTTTTTGAGGCTAGAACAGACAGTATTTTTGAAAATGAGCATTTGCTATTAACGAAAGGAATATTTTTTCCAGTAATCAAAAGGTCTTTAATTGGAGTTAATGCTTTACCTATAGAACCACTAGGGTGTGTTTCTCCGAATTCTTTAATTTTAAAACCTCTTAATTTTGCAACAGAAATTGCCAGTGCATCTCCAATTGAAGAAAGCACAGTAGTTGAGGAAGTTGGAACAAGTTTAAAATTATTGTCACCAATTTCTTTTACTTTTGGATATACGATATTAATATCTGAGTTTTTAAATAACTGAGATTTTGAATTTGAAGAAATTCCCAAAATCTTGATTTTATACTTTTTTGCAAATTTAAGAATTGCCATAAGTTCACTTGTATTTCCGCTGTTTGATGCAATGATTAAAGTGTCATTATTTTTTAAATTGCCGAGAGATCCGTGTGTCGCCTGATTTGCATCAAGCACGTAGCTTGAGATGCCTAAACTACTGAATGTACCACAAGTTTTTTCTAGTATTAGTTTTGATTTTCCAACGCCTGAAAAGACAATATTTCCTTTTGTATTGTTAATTAAATTAACTGCTTTTGAAAAATTGATATTTAGTCTCTTTTGAACTTTAGTTAGAGCACTAACTTCCTCTTTAATTAATTTTTTACCAAAATTTAAAATTTGTTTTTCAGATTTCATACTAATGCTCAAATATATCTATCGTTAAACCAGCAAGATCTAAGGATGTTCTCGTTTCTAAAAAACTAAAACATTTTTCTGCTAATTCCAGTTTATTTTCTCTTTTTAAAATTTTTTCTAATTCATTTTTTATTCTATGAAGATATAATACATCTTTACATGCATAAGTAATTTGATCTTCACTATATTCTTCAATTGACCTACCCCAATCAGAAGTTTGATATTCTTTTGATAAATTAATATTTATAAGATCACGACATAAATCTTTATAACCGTGACGTGAAGAAAACTTCCGGGAAATTTTGGAAGCTATTTTTGTATCAAAAATATTGGCAACATTAATATTCAGGTGCTGCTTAAGAAAACCCAAATCAGCTCGACCAAAATGAAATATTTTTTTTATTTTATTATTCTCTAAAATTTCTTTTAGGTTTGGAGCATTATAATTTTTTTCAAATTTAATTAGATGAACGAAATCTGACCCATCGCAGAGCTGAAGAAGTTGAAGTCTATCAGTCTTGGGGTCTAACCCACTGAATTCACCGTCTACGGCTATGCTTGAGGCATTTTTTAAGCTTGTATCGGCGTCTATATCAGATAGATAAAATTTATAATTTTTCATAATTCAATTATTAATTGTATACATGAAACCTATAAAAAAAATTAGTTTTTTTGGTGGCGCTGGCTTCATTGGAAGTTCTATTGTTAAAATTTTAGCAAATAAAGGCTTTGAAATTAAAATTGCAACTCGTAATCCCTATGATGAGGATGTTATTGAATTAAAATCATCATGTGGTGACCCAGGTCAAATATCACTGCACAAAGTTAATATAAATGCAAAAGATCAAATTGAGACATTTATAAAGGACACAAACATTTGTATTAACTTGGTTGGTATTTTGTATGAAAAAGGCCAGAATACTTTTCAAAAAATACATACTGATTTTGTAACTAATCTAGTTGAGGTAATTAAAAAACAAAACACGATAAAACATTTTATTCATTTTTCGAGTCTTGGAGTAAAGAGTGGTACAGAGTCAAAATATCTAGAAAGTAAATTTAAAGCTGAAGAGTTTATTAAAGAAAATTTAGAAAACTATACTATAATTAAACCGTCAGTAGTTTACGGAGGTGGTAAGAATGATTTTACAAATATGTTTGCCAAATTAGCAAAACTATTTCCAATTATTCCTCTGGCAAATTCAAATGTAAAATTTCAACCTGTTTACGTTGGAGATATTGCAAAAGGTATTGAAAAAATTATTGACGAAGAAATTAAAAAAGAAACTTTTGAATTTGTTGGAGATGAAATATTTACCTTGGAAGAGCTTGTTAAAATTATATCAAATGAAATAAGAGCAAAAAATATTATTATTCCAATACCATCCTGGGCAGGGAGAATACAAGGTAGAATTTTACAGTTAGCACCAAAACCTATGCTAACACTGGATCAAATAAAAACTTTAGAATCTGGTGATAATATAGCAACCAATATTAATAAAACGTTAAAAGATCTTATAGTTGATCTCGAGGGTATAAGAAAAATTATTCCAAATTATTTATATCGATTTAGACCAGAGGGACAGTTTTCTTCTTAAGAAAAAGAATAGAATAAAAGCCCAGCTCCTAAGATAAGTCTTAGAACCACAAATAGTGTTAAGTTATTTTTTTCAACAAAAGATAGAAACACCTTAATACTTAAAAGCGAAGCAATCAGTGAAAAAGAAAAGCCAATTAATAAAATATTTATAATTTTAGGGTCAAAGTTTACTATTGCATCTCCTACTCCTAAAGTTGTAGCCGCCAATAATACAGGTATAGATATTATAAATGAAAACTTTGCTGCATGAGTCCTAGAGTACCCTAAGTATCTTGCGCATGTTATAGTGATGCCCGATCTACTTGTGCCAGGTATTAATGCAAGCACTTGCGCTAAACCAATATAGAATGCATTTTTATTTGGTATGTTTTGTTCATAGTATTGCGAAACTTTAGTTTTATCTGAAAGGTACAAAATAATTGAAAAAAAAACTGTAGCAAACGCTACAACTTTTATATCTTGAAGGAAAATATTTAAATTTAAAACTTTAACTATTAAACCAAACAAAACAACCGGAATAGTTGCAATTATTATATTATGTAAAAGCTTTAAATTTTTTAATATATTGAAAATTTCTTTTTTAAAATAAAATATTATTGCAATTAGAGAGCCTGCATGAACTGATATGTTAAATAAAAGATTAAGATTTTTATCTTCCAGATTTATAAGTTGTTCTAAAAAAACTAAAATTCCACTAGAAGAAATGGGTAACCATTCGGTTATTCCCTGAATTATTGCTAAAGCTATTAGAGGAAAATAAATTGAAAAACTCACTATGATTTTCAATTATTATCATTTAGCATTTAATGCTATAAATTTAGAACCAAAAAAACTAGCTATGATTTTTAACGATTCTCTGAAAATATTAAGTTTTTGTTAAAATTGACTATTTTCTTACAGATTTTTAATATTATTGTTATATTTTGTATATTTTTTAGTAAATAAATATTTACTAAAATACAATGACATAGCGATTTATATATTATAAGAACCTTGCCTCATGTCGAAAATGTTAAAATTTGTAGATCTGAAAAGAGAAACGCCTGAAAAAATAGAGGTAGGCGAAAGAAGAGAAAATTTTTTAGAAATATACAAAGAGTTTATTGATCATAAAGCAAAGGATCAGGCTAGCAGATGTTCCCAGTGTGGTACACCTTTCTGCCAGGTTCACTGTCCTTTACAAAACAATATACCAGATTGGTTAAAATTGACTGCAGAGGGAAGATTAAAAGATGCTTATGAAATTTCATCAGCTACTAATTCAATGCCAGAAGTTTGCGGCAGTATATGCCCTCAAGATCGTTTATGTGAAGGTAACTGTGTTATAGAACAGTCAGGACATGGCACGGTAACAATTGGTGCAGTAGAAAAATTTATAACTAATACAGCATGGGAAAATGGTTGGGTTGAACCAATAAAGCCGTTAAATGAAATAAAGCAATCTGTTGGAATAATTGGAGCAGGACCAGCGGGTATTGCTGCTGCCATGGAGTTAAGAAAAGAAGGTTATCAAGTGACGATTTACGATCGATATGATCGAGCTGGTGGGTTACTTATTTATGGTATTCCAAATTTTAAATTAGATAAATCAGTAGTTTTGAGAAGAACAAAACTTTTAAAAGATAGCAATATAAAAATTATTAATAATTTTGAAGTTGGTAAAGACTCTACGTTAAAAGAATTAAAAGAAAAACATGATGCCATCTTGATTGCAACTGGAGTTTATAAAGCAAGACAAATTGAAACTCCTGGATCAAATCTAAAAAATATTTTCCCTGCAATGGAGTTTTTAACAGCATCAAATAAAAAAGGTTTGGGTGATGAAGTAAAAGATTTTGATAATGGAACACTTAATGCTGAAGGAAAAAATGTTATTGTAGTAGGTGGTGGTGATACAGCAATGGATTGTGTTAGAACCGCAGTTAGACAAAAAGCAAAATCCGTTTCGTGCTTATATAGAAGAGATAAAGCTAATATGCCAGGGTCTGCTAGAGAAGTTGCTAATGCTGAAGAAGAGGGAGTTAACTTTATTTGGTTATCGAGTCCAAAATTATTTGAAGGAAAAGATAACGTAGAAAAAGTTACAATTAACAAGATGAGACTTGGTGAACCAGATTCATCTGGTAGACAATCGCCAAAAATTATAGATGGAGCGGAAGAGTCACTTGATGCAGATTTAGTCATTGAAGCTCTTGGTTTTGAGCCTGAAGAAATACCAAAATTGTTTGGCGAACCTGATTTAGAAGTTACTAAATGGGGTACAATTAAAACAGATTTAAAAACATTAAAAACAAATATTAAAGGAGTTTTTGCTGCAGGAGATATTGTACGTGGTGCGTCTTTAGTAGTTTGGGCAATTAGAGACGGAAGAGATGCAGCAGTAGGAATAAGTGAATATTTAAAATCAATTTCACAAAAGAAAAAGAATAAGGCGGCATAGTGACTATTGAAAATTATTTATCAAATAAAAACAGATTAGAAGCATCAAACGTAAAAATAGAAGATCACGACGCTTGTGGTGTTGGCTTTGTAGCTTCTATGACTGGAAAACAAAAGCGTGAAGTTGTTGAAAATGGAATAGAAGCTTTAAAGGCAGTTTGGCACAGAGGTGCGGTTGACGCTGATGGCAAAACTGGAGATGGAGCTGGAATTCATATTGAATTTAGTAGAGATTTTTTCAAGGAACAAATTAATGTTACAGGGCACGATGTAAGTGAAGATCAAGAAATTTGCCTAGGTATGGTTTTTTTACCAAGAACTAACTATTCAGCTCAAGAAAGATGCAGAACACTTATTGAGCAAGAACTTTTAAACAATGATTTTTACATTTTTGGATGGAGGCAGGTCCCTGTAAATCCAAAAGTTTTAGGTCAAAAAGCTAATGACACAAGACCTGAAATTGAACAAATTATTTTTGCGTGTGAAAATAAACAAGATTTTCAAGACTTAGAAAGAAAACTTTTTACAATTAGAAAAAAAATTGAAAATAGCGCTGCGAAGGAACAGCTAAACGACTTTTATATTTGTTCGTTAAGTTCAAAGTCAGTTATTTATAAAGGAATGTTTTTGGCTGAAAATATCGCTGATTTTTATCCAGATTTATTAGACCAAAGATTTACCTCTCGTTTTGCAATTTTTCACCAAAGATTTTCAACAAATACCTTTCCCTCATGGGAACTTGCCCAGCCATTTAGGGTCATTGCTCATAACGGTGAGATCAATACTTTAAAAGGGAATGTTAATTGGATGAAAACACATGAGGCTGGCATGGATAGTAATCTTTTTGAAAATATTGAAGATATAAAACCAATTATCAAAGCTAATAATTCTGACACCGCCTCGCTAGATGCAGCATTTGAATTGTTAGTAAGAGGAGGTAGAGACCTTCCAATTGCTAAAATGATGTTGATCCCTGAAGCCTGGTCTAAAAAAAGTAAAATAATATCTAAATTACACCGAGATATGTATAACTATTTGAATTCAGTTATTGAACCATGGGATGGCCCAGCGGCAGTTGCTGCTTTTGATGGCCGTTGGATTGTTGCCGCTTCTGATAGAAATGGTTTAAGACCTCTTCGTTATACAATCACTAAAGATAAAATGTTGTTTGCTGGTTCAGAAACTGGAATGGTCCATGTTGCTGAAGACAATATTCAATACAGAGGAAGAGTTGGTCCAGGCCAAATGATTTCTTTGGATTTAGATAAAGGAAAATATTTTAATGATAAAAAAACAAAAGATCATTTAGCATCAAATCCTGTTTATAAAGAGTTTGCCTCTAATCATATTGAATTAACAAAAAGTTTTAAAAATTTAAAAGAAAAAAATATCTACGAAGGTCAAGAACTGAGACAAAGACAATTTCTTTCAGGTTTAAGTATAGAGGATTTGGAAATTATTCTTCATCCAATGATTGAAGACTCAAAAGAAGCAGTTGGGTCCATGGGGGATGACACACCTATTGCAGTTTTATCAAGCAAGTACAGACCGTTATCTCATTTTTTCAGACAAAACTTTAGTCAAGTTACTAACCCTCCAATAGATTCTCTTAGAGAAAATAGGGTAATGTCACTTAATACAAGACTTGGTAATTTAGAGAATATTCTAGATGATAAATTAACAAAACAAAAAAGTTATTTACTTGAGAGTCCAGTTTTAACAAATACTCAGTTTAAAAAGTTAAATGATACATTTGAAAAGGAAATAAAAACTATCGATTTAACATATGAAATTAATGAAAAAAATAATTTAAAAAATCAATTAGATAGAATTAGATCTGAAGCAGAGGAGTTTGTAAGAGGCGGAGCAAAACACTTAGTTATAAGTGATGAAAATGTATCTAAAAATAGAATTTCTATACCAGTGATTTTAGCTCAAGGAGCAGTGCAATCTTATTTAACAAATTTAGGAATCAGAAAGTTTGTTTCTATTCACGTAAAATCATCCGAATGTTTAGACACACATTATTTTGCAGTTTTGATTGGAGCAGGTGCTACTACTGTTAATCCTTATTTAACAATAGACTCAATTTATCAAAGATTTGAAAAAGGTTTATTTGGAAAATTAAGTTTTGATGAATGTGTTCAAAGGTATGTAAAAGCTATTAATGATGGTTTGTTAAAGATCATGTCCAAGATGGGAATTTCAGTTATTAGTTCATATCGTGGAGGACTCAATTTTCAATCATTAGGATTAAGCCGTTCATTAGTTTCTGAATACTTTCCAGGTCTTGAGTCTAGAATTTCGGGTATCGGAATTTTAGGTATTGAAAACATGATCAAAAAACATCACGAAAAAGCATTTAGAGAAAATATAATTTCTTTACCAATTGGCGGTATTTATAAGTATCGTCATGGTGGTGAAACACACGGCTATCAAGCCAAGACAATGCATTTGCTACAAAGCGCGGTTACAAATGATTCTTTTGATACTTACAAGAAATATTCGAAGTTAATTCATGATTTGCCACCAATTCATTTGAGAGATTTGTTAGGATTTAAATCTAAGAAAAAATCAATATCCTTAGAAGAAGTTGAGTCTGTTACTGAAATTAGAAAAAGATTTGGAACAGGAAGTATGTCAATGGGCGCCTTATCAAAAGAAGCTCATGAGACTTTAGCTATTGCGATGAACAGAATAGGCGGCGCTTCTTGTAGCGGAGAAGGCGGTGAGGATGAAGAGCGATTTGTACCTAGAGCAAATGGAGACAATGCAAACTCAAGAGTAAAGCAAGTTGCATCAGGAAGATTTGGTGTTACAGCAAAATATTTAAATCATTGTAATGAAATTGAAATTAAAGTTGCACAAGGTGCAAAGCCAGGTGAAGGTGGGCAGCTACCAGGTTTTAAAGTTTCAAAATATATTTCAAAATTAAGACATTCAACTCCTGGAGTAACTTTAGTTTCACCTCCTCCTCATCATGATATTTATTCTATCGAAGATCTGGCTCAATTAATTTATGACCTTAAACAAATTAATCCAAAAGCTAGAGTTGGAGTAAAGTTAGTTGCTTCAACTGGTGTAGGAACGGTAGCAGCTGGAGTAGCAAAAGCTAAAGCAGATATAATTTTAATTAGTGGCCATAACGGTGGGTCAGGGGCAACACCACAAACCAGCGTGAAGTATGTAGGTTTACCATGGGAAATGGGTTTAACGGAAACAAATCAAATTTTAACAATGAATAATTTGAGACATAAAGTTGTATTAAGAACAGATGGAAGCATTAAAACTGGAAGAGATGTTGTAATGGCGGCAATGATGGGTGCTGATGAGTTTGGCATAGCAACAACCAGTTTGATAGCCATGGGATGTATTATGGTTAGACAATGCCACTCAGATACATGCCCAGTTGGAATATGTACTCAAAGAGAGGATTTAAGAGATAAGTTTGTAGGTACACCAGAAAAAGTAGTTAATTTATTTACATTTGTTGCTGAAGAGGTCAGAGAAATTTTAGCTGAGCTAGGATTTAAATCTTTAAATGAAGTTATAGGAAGAACAGATTTATTAACTCAAATTTCTAAAGGATCATCTAATTTAGATGATTTAGATTTTAATCCTCTTTTAGTTCAAGCTGATCCAGGTGATAACCCAAGGTACTGTAAAGACAAAATTAGAAATGAAGTTCCAAATACACTTGATGAAAAAATTATTAGTGATTTATTGCCATTGATTCAAAGTGGTCAGAATGTTGAGTTAAGTTATAATATTAAAAATACAGACCGAACTGTAGGGGCTAGACTATCTTCAACTTTAGTTACAGACTTTAAAGACAAATCATTTAATGAGAATCAAATTAACATTAAACTAAGAGGTTCAGCTGGACAATCATTAGGAGCTTTTATAGTTAAAGGTATAAATCTTGAAGTTATTGGTGACTGTAATGACTATGTTGGAAAAGGTCTTTCTGGTGGGACAATTATCGTTAGACCAGCTCGAGTTACAGAAATTGAAACAGAGAAAAATACGATTATAGGCAATACAGTTTTGTATGGTGCAACAAGTGGAAAGTTATTTGCTTCAGGACAAGCTGGTGAAAGATTTGCTGTAAGAAATTCAGGTGCAACTTCAGTAGTTGAAGGCTGTGGCACCAACGGTTGTGAGTATATGACGGGTGGTACAACAGTATTTTTAGGGGACGTTGGAGATAACTTTGCAGCAGGTATGACAGGTGGAATGGCTTTTGTTTTTGATCCAGATTCTAAACTAGAAAATTTAATAAATCCAAATAGTGTTACATTTAATAAAGTAGAGACTGATTATTGGAAAAGTTATTTAAAAAATTTAGTTGAGCAACATGCTAAATTTACTAAGTCAAAATATTCTCAAAAAATTTTATTTGAGTGGGATGTAAATATTAATCATTTTATTCAAGTATGTCCTTTAGAAATGTTAGATAAACTAGATAATCCAATAACTAATAAACCTTTAAAACAAAAAGCTAGTTAATTTTAGATTTAGCAATTTTAATCAACTCTTTTCCTATTCTTTTAAGATCATATGATGACGAAAGGCTATGGTCACCTTTTTCTTGTAACAAGATTAAACTATCTTTTGAATATAAAGTTTTAGATAACTTGTAGGAGTATTCTATTGGAACTACTCTATCTTTTAATCCGTGAAAAAACCTTAAAGGAAAATTACAATTTTTTTTCAAATGTAAAATTAAATTTTTTTTACCACCTTCGATCAAAGACTTACCTATTGGATAATAACTATCATAATCACTTTTCAGTTTATAAATTTTTCCAGAGCTGATGATCTGCTTTGCTTTTTTTGAAAAAGTATTCCACATTAAGTATTTTGTAAAATCAGGAGCAGCTGAAATTCCTATAAAACCAATTATATTTTTGAGTTTCCATATAAGTTTGGCACCAACCCATCCTCCACATGATGAACCAATAATGATTATTTTTTTATTTTTAAGTATTAAGCTTGCGATTTCCTTAGCCTCTAAGATCCAATCATGAATTCCTTGCTTTTCAAAAATACCAGAAGATTTGCCATGACCAGAAAAATCAAATGCTAAAAAGTTTAAATTATTTTTTTTGCATAATGATTTTATGAATTTTACTTTCTTTCCAGAAATATCCGACATCAGACCATGAAGAAATAATACCCCAATTTTACTTTTGGCTTTTAAAAAGGTGAAATGAACAGATTGTTTATTTGACGTTAAAAAATAATTTTTTTTGTTTTTCATTTTAATCAAGATATAGTTATAAAATCTTTTAAATGAGCGCAAATATAAGGTTACTTCAAATCATACCGAATATGGATATCGGTGGAGCCGAAACAGGCTGCTTACATGTAGCAGATCATATTTCAAAACAAGGGGGTTTTTCAGCAATTTTAACAAGTGGCGGTAAATTATTAGATCTCATTGATCGTAACAAAATTAAAATATTTAAATGGCCAATTAATAAAAATCTTTTTTTTATTATTTTAAATATTTTTTATATTTTTTTAAAAATCAAAATTCACAAAATAAATATTGTTCACGCAAGAAGTCGTGCACCAGCATGGTCTGCATATTTTGCCTCAAAATTAGCCAATGTTAAATTTGTTACCACTTTTCATGGAACATATAACTTTAAATCAAAACTAAAAAAATTTTATAATTCAATTATGGTAAAATCAGATCATGTCATTGCAGGATCAGAGTTTATCTTGAACCATATTCATACAAATTATCAAGTTAAGGCAAAATCTTCTGTAGTCAAAAGAGGGATAGACGAAAAATACTTTTCAAAAAAAAATGTTACTGAAGAAGAAATTAAAAAATTAAAAGATTTAATGAAGATTAATGTTGAAAAATTTATAATTTTACTTCCTGGTAGATTAACATATTGGAAAGGTCAAAAATTATTTATTGAAGCGTTAAATATTTTAAATAATCAAAATTTGTTAGAAAACGTATATTCATTAATCATTGGAGGACATCAAGGAAGAATTCAATATAAAGAAGAATTAATGCAGTTAGTAAAAAAATATAATTTAGAAAATAAATTAAAAATTGCACATGGTTTAAATAAAATGCCAGTTGCATATTCTATTTCTAATTTAGTTTTATCAAGCTCAATAGAACCCGAGGCCTTTGGAAGAATAAGTGTTGAGGCCCAATCTATGGAAAAACCGGTATTAGCCAGTGACATTGGTGGTTCGCTTGAAACGGTTATTAATAATAAAACTGGTTGGTTGTTTAAAAACAATGATTCTGAAGATTTAGCAGGAAAAATTAAAATGATTATGAAAACTGAGCAGAATGTTCTCGATTTAATTGGGAGACAGGGTAGAAAAAATGTTAAAGAAAACTATACAAGAGAGCTCATGGTATCAAGAACACTAGAAATATATAAATCATTGGTTTATTAGTCATAAGAAATATGGTTTCAATTACTCTTCCAGATGGAAATATCAAAGAATATAATTCAGCAGTAACGGGCGCTCAGATCGCAAAAGATATTGCTCCATCATTATTAAAAAAAGCATTAGTCGTTGAAGTTGATGGTGAATTTAAAGATTTAGGAATTGAAATTAGCAAAGACTCAAAAGTTAAAATTATTACAATGGACGATGATTATGCCTTGGATTTAATTCGTCATGACTCTGCACATTGTATGGCAATGGCTGTTCAAGAACTTTTTCCAGGTACACAAGTAACAATCGGTCCAGTGATTGAAAACGGCTTTTATTATGATTTCGCAAGAGATGAACCTTTTAGCGATAGCGACTTAGAAAAAATTGAAAAAAAAATGAATGAGATCATAGATAAAGATCCTAAAACGACTAGAGAAGTTTGGGACAGAGATAAAGCAATACAACATTTTAAAAAAATTGGAGAAAATTATAAAGCTGAAATCATTGAGAGCATTCCTAAAGGAGAAGAATTGTCAATTTACTTCCACGGTGATTGGCATGATTTATGTAGAGGTCCACACTTACCAAGTCTTGGAAGGATAGGGAAAGCTTTTAAATTAATGAAAGTTGCCGGAGCTTATTGGAGAGGAGACTCTAATAATAAGATGCTTCAAAGAATTTATGGAACATGCTGGAAAACAAAGAAAGATCTTGATGAATATTTACATCGTATTGAAGAGGCTGAAAAAAGAGATCATAGAAAATTGGGAAAAGCATTAGATTTATTTCATTTTCAAGAAGAAAGTCCTGGTGCAGTTTTTTGGCATCAAAAAGGATGGAGCCTGTTTCAGTCACTAGTGAAATTTATGAGAGATAAGCAAACTGATGCAGGTTATTTAGAAGTTAATACACCAGAAATGTTGGATAAAACATTATGGGAAAAATCAGGCCATTGGGAAAAGTTTCAAGAACATATGTATACTACAGATGCAGATGAAAAAACTTTTGCAATAAAACCAATGAATTGCCCAGGTCATATTCAAGTTTTTAATCAAGGATTAAAAAGTTATAAAGATTTACCACTTAAAATATCTGAATTTGGAAAAGTTCATCGATATGAACCATCAGGTGCGTTACACGGATTAATGAGGGTTAGGGCATTTACTCAAGATGATGCTCATATATTTTGCACTGAAGAACAAATTACTGAGGAGTCTTTAAAAGTAACAAATTTAATTTTAGATATTTATAAATCATTCGGTTTTGAAAATGTGAAACTTAAATTTTCAGATCGGCCTGAGAAAAGAGTTGGTGATGATAAAATTTGGGATAAAAGTGAAAAAGCTTTACTAGATGCAATTAAGGCCAGCGGATTAAAATACGAAATTAATAAAGGCGAAGGCGCTTTTTATGGTCCGAAAATTGAATTTGTATTGATTGATGCAATCGGACGTGATTGGCAATGTGGAACTTTACAAGTTGATTTTAATCTTCCTGGAAGATTAGGTGCTTCGTATGTTGCAAATGATGGATCAAAAAAAATACCAGTTATGTTACATAGAGCAATGTTTGGATCTCTTGAGAGATTTATTGGAATTTTAATAGAGCATCATGCAGGAAAATTTCCTTTTTGGTTGTCACCAGAACAAGTTGCCGTATTACCAATAAGCAACGAACAAAACGATTATGCAAGCAAGGTAAAGTTGTTACTTGAAAAAAAAGGATTAAGGTCTATTATTGATGATAGAAATGAAAAAATTAATTATAAAATTCGAGAACATTCAGTATCGAAAATTCCAGTTTTAATGATCTGCGGCGCTAAAGAAGTTCAAAATAATACAATTACTATAAGAAGACTAGGACAAACAAACCAACAAACAGTTAGCCTTGAAGAAGCTGTAAATAATTTGTCACTAGAGTCTAATACTCCATCTATTTAATGCATCATATTACTTATTTTAATTAATGAAGGGTCCAAGAGTTAATAACAAGATCCGAGCATCTGAAGTGCAACTTATCACAGATGATGGCGATAACATAGGTGTCGTTCCGATTGGAGAAGCTTTAGATCGTGCCAAGGAAGTTGGCTTAGATTTAATTGAAGTCGCTCCAAATGCAAAGCCTCCAGTATGTAAGATTATTGATTATGGAAAATACAAATATGAAATTCAAAAAAAGGCTAGCCAAGCAAAGAAAAAGCAAAAAGTTATTACATTAAAGGAGTTAAAACTAAGACCAAGCACTGACAAACATGATTATGACTTTAAAATGAAAAATGCTAAAAAATTTATTTCAAAAGGAGATAAAGTTAAGTTTACAATTCGCTTTAAGGGTCGTGAAATGGATTACATGAAAGCTGCTTATGATTTAGTTGATAAAATTATTGAAGATACAAAGGATATCTCAAAAGTTGAGCAAAAGGCTAAGATGGAAGGTAGACAAATGACCATGATTATTCAGCCAAATTAAGCTATTATTGTTATTGTCATTACACCTTTTTTTAGTATAACCACCCTCGATATGGCCAAACTAAAGACTAAGAGTTCTGCAAAAAAAAGATTTAAGATTACAGCTAAGGGCAAAGTAAAATCTGCTCAAGCTGGAAAAAGACATGGAATGATCAAAAGAACAAATTCACAAATCAGAAAATTAAGAGGCACTACAGTTTTATCAAAACAGGACGCAAAGATTATTAAATCTTATATGCCTAACAGTTTAAGAGGATAATATGGCAAGAGTTAAAAGAGGGAAAACAAGTAAAGCAAAACATAAAAAAGTTTTAAAAGCTGCAAAAGGTTATTGGGGTAGAAGAAAAAACACAATAAGAGTAGCTAAGCAAGCAGTTGAGAAAGCTATGCAATATGCCTACAGAGACAGAAGAAGAAATAAAAGGAATTTTAGGTCACTATGGATTCAAAGAATAAATGCAGGTGTAAGAGCTGAAGGTCTAACTTATTCTAAATTCATAAATGGTTTAACAAAATCAAAAATTAACATTGATAGAAAAGTATTAGCAGATATCGCTTATAATAATCCAGAGACTTTTAAATCTATTGTAAAAAAGGTACAATCGCATTTAAATTAAATATTTAAATGTTAGATCTTAAAAACTTATCCTCTGAGATAAATTTAAAAATTCAGCAAGTTAAAGACCGAGAAACTTTAGAGTCTTTAAAAACTCTTTATTTAGGAAAAAAGGGTATCATTACAGAAGCATTCAAAAGCATGGGCAAGATTGATGCTGATAATAGAAAAAATTTTGCATCAGAATTAAATATAATAAAATCAAATTTACTAGATCAAATTAATTCATACCAATCTAAAATTGAGCTTAAAGAAATAGAAGAAAAACTAAACTCAGAAGAAATAGATATCACACTTCCGACAAAAGAAATTAAAAAAGGAAAAATACATCCTGTATCACAAGTAATTGATGAGCTGACATGTATATTTGCTGAAATAGGATTTTCTGTGGCAGAAGGTCCTGATATTGAAAATGAATTTAATAATTTTACTGCACTTAATACTCCTGAACATCATCCCGCTAGAGATATGCATGATACTTTTTATTTAGATGAGAATAAAAAAACTTTGTTACGAACTCATACATCGCCAGTTCAGATACGAACAATGTTAAATAACAAACCACCTATAAAAATTATTGCACCAGGAAGAACATATAGATGTGATAGTGATATGACGCACACACCTATGTTTCATCAGTTAGAAGGCTTACATATCGATAAAGATATTAATATGGGACACCTAAAAGGCTGTTTAGATTTTTTTCTAAAAAAGTTTTTTGAAGATGAAAACCTTGAGATGAGATTCAGGCCTAGTCATTTTCCATTCACTGAACCAAGCGTAGAGGTAGACATAAGTTACAAACTTGAAAATAATAAAATTGTTGTAGGAAAAGGAGATAGGTGGTTAGAAGTTTTAGGCTGCGGGATGGTTCATCCAAATGTTTTAAAGAATGTTAAAATTGATCCAAAAAAATTTCAAGGTTATGCTTTTGGGGTGGGAATTGATCGTCTCGCAATGTTGAAATATGGAATTACGGATTTGAGATCATTTTTTGAAGGTGATTTAAGATGGTCTAACCATTATGGTTTTGATGCAAACGATGTTCCGACAAATTATAGAGGGTTGAGTAAATGAAATTAACTCTTTCGTGGTTAAAGAAACATCTAAATACTAAAGCTTCAACAGATCAGATTGTAGGTGCATTAACTAATATCGGTCTAGAAGTAGAAGAGGTCATAGAGGAAAATAAAAATTTAGAACTTTTTAAAATCGCAAAAATTTTAAAAGCTGAAAAACATCCTAATGCTGACAAACTAAAAATTTGTGATGTCGATACTGGAAAAAAAATTGAAAAAGTAGTTTGCGGAGCAGCTAATGCTAGAGAGGGATTATTAACAGTGTATGCACCTCCTGGCGCAGTTATTCCTAAAAATGGAATGAAGCTAGTCATAGCAAAAATTAGAGGAGTTGAGTCAAAAGGTATGCTTTGTTCTGAAAGTGAATTAGGGGTATCAAATGAAAGTGATGGAATTACAGAGATTCAAAATAAAAAAGTTGGTGAAAAATTTTTCAAAAATACTGAAGAGGTTATAGATATTTCAATTACACCAAACCGTTCAGATTGCTTAGGCGTTAGAGGAATTGCTAGAGATTTAAGCGCTTATGGTCTTGGAAAAATAATTGAAGAAAAAAAAATTAATTTAAAACAAAAATCAAAAAAAGTAATCAAAGTTGAAATTAAAAAAAATTCTGGATGCAATGCATTTGGATCTCTATTTATTGAAGATGTAAACAATTGTGAGAGTCCTGAATGGTTAAAAAAAGATTTAGAATCATTTGGTTTAAAACCAATTTCAGCAATTGTTGATGTAACAAATTACGTAATGTTTGATCTTAATCGACCAATGCATGCATATGATACAGATAAGCTTGATGGAAATATAATTGTTAGAGAAGCAAAAAATAGTGAAAGCTTTGACGCTTTAGATGAAAAAAAATATAAAATTCCAAATGGTGCATGTTTAATTACTGATAAAAATAAAATTTTAGGTTTAGGTGGTGTTATTGGAGGTCAGTCAAGCGCTATTAATTTAAACACAAAAAATATAATTCTAGAGGCTGCAGCGTTTGATCCCATAAAAATTGCAAAAGTGTCAAAGCAACTAGGAATTATTACTGATGCAAAATTTAGATTCGAGAGAGGAGTTGATCCTAATTCAATTGAAGCTGGATTAAAATTAGCAGCAAAATTAATTCAGGATATTTGTGGAGGAAAAATTTCAAAAATAAATATTTCTGGCGACACAAAAAATAAAAATAAAAAAATTAAATTTGATGTCAATAATTTTGAAAAATTAATTGGTTTTTCTGCTAAAGTGAAAGACTGTCAAAAAATTTTAGAAACATTGGGTTTTAAAATTAAGGCAAAAAAAAATATTTTAGATATTGAGATTCCTAGTTGGAGACCCGATGTGAGCCAAGAGGCAGATATAATCGAGGAAATTTTAAGAATAAAAGGATTAGATAAAATTCAATCTATACCCCCAGAATTGAATGAGAAAAAATCAGTATTAAATTATCACCAAAAATTATTTCATTTAGTTCAAAGATCATTTGCAAGCAGAGGATTTTTTGAAACTATAAGTTGGTCTTTTACTAGCAGTAAGTTTAATCAATATTATTCTGATCAAACAATAAAAATCACAAACCCAATTTCATCAGATTTAGATGTATTAAGGAGTTCAAATTTTGTAAATTTAATATTACAGGCAAAATTAAACCTAGATAGATCAAATTTAAATTTACAGATGTTTGAAGTTGGTCCAGTTTTTAAAGAAGATTTAACACAAGAAACAATTGCATCTGGAATTTTAGTTGGAAAAAAAACTAGTTCGACTTGGATTAATAATGATGAGGAATTTAATGCAATTGATGCAAAAGAATATTTATATTTTATTTTAAGTGATTTAGGTTTGTCACTAGATAATCTAGTTGTAGAAAAAAGTGAAAAAAATTATTATCACCCAGGCCAGTCTGCCGATGTTTTTATAGGTAATAAAAAAGGTCCAAAAGTAGCAAGCTTTGGTGCAATTCATCCTTTAATTTTACAAAAAATGGATATTCAAAAATCAAATATTATAGGTCTTGAGGTTTATCTTGATAATTTCATTGAGCCAAAGAGACCATCAAGGGTTTCAAAAAAACAACTTAAAAAATACGACTTTCAAATTGTTGAAAGAGATTTTGCATTTATTTTAGATAAAAAAGTTAGGGCTGGAGATTTAGTATCCTTAATTAAAAAGACAGATCAGTTAATAAAATCTGTTAACGTATTTGATCTCTATGAAGGAGAAAAAATTGATTTAGATAAAAAATCTATAGCTATTAAAGTTCTATTTGAGCCAACTGATAAAACGTTAAATGATAAAGAAATTGATGAATTATCAGATAAAATTATTATAGCTGCTAAAAGCTTAGGTGGTTCATTAAGATCTCAATGACAGATATCAGTCTAATTAGAAATTTTTCAATCATAGCTCATATTGATCATGGGAAATCCACACTTGCAGATCGATTAATACAAACTTGTGGTGGCTTAACCGACAGAGAAATGAAAGAGCAGGTTCTAGACTCAATGGAAATTGAAAGAGAGCGTGGTATTACAATTAAAGCTCAGACTGTAAGATTAAAATATAAACACAAAGATGGAAAAGAGTATATTTTAAATATCATAGATACACCTGGACATGTTGACTTTAGTTATGAGGTGAATAGATCTTTAGCAGCCTGTGAAGGTTCACTATTAGTTGTTGATAGCACCCAGGGTGTTGAGGCTCAAACTTTAGCAAATGTTTACCAAGCATTAGATAATAATCATGAAATTATTACAGTCTTAAATAAATCAGATTTACCAGCTTCAGAACCAGAAAGAGTTAAATCACAAATAGAAGATGTTATTGGCGTTGATACATCTAATGCAATATTGGCATCTGGCAAAACAGGTGAAGGAGTGAATGATATTTTAAATTCTATTGTTGAGAATCTTCCATCACCCAAAGGAAATGAAAATCATAGTCTAAAAGCTTTATTAGTAGACAGTTGGTATGACAGTTATTTGGGGGTGGTAATTTTAGTAAGAGTAATAGATGGAAAAATTAGAAAGAAAGATCAAATTATTATGATGTCAAATAATTCAAGACATGATGTGGAAAGAGTTGGAATTTTTACTCCAAAGGCAATTGATATTGAGGAAATTGGTCCAGGTGAGATAGGTTTTATTGTTACTGGTATAAAAGATTTATCAGATACAAAAGTTGGTGATACTATCACAATATTAAAAAATCCTACTAGTGAGGCACTATCAGGATTTAAACCAAGTAAGCCAGTAGTATTTTGTGGTTTATTTCCAATAGATAGTAGTGATTATGGATTATTGAAAGATAGTCTGGCAAAATTAAAACTAAATGACTCAAGTATAGAATATGAACCTGAAAACTCTTCAGCTCTTGGTCTAGGTTTTAGATGCGGATTTTTAGGCTTGTTACACCTTGAGATAGTAGTTCAAAGGTTGGAAAGGGAGTATGATATTAATTTAATCACCACAACTCCTGGCGTTGTATATAAGCTTCAAACAACTGATAACAGAATTACTGATTTACAAAATCCAACTAACATGCCTGAAGTTTCATCAATTAAAACCATTAAGGAGCCATGGATAGTTGCAACAATTATAACGCCTGATGAATATCTGGGATCAATTATTAAAATTTGCGAGGAAAAAAGAGGTGTACAAAAGGATATGAGTTATTCAGGAAACAGAGTAGTTTTGAAATATGATATGCCTTTAAATGAGGTTGTATTTGATTTTTATGATCGTTTAAAATCTATTACTAGTGGTTATGCTAGTTTTGATTATGAAATAAATGAATATAAAGATGGTGATTTGATCAAGTTATCAATTTTAGTTAATGATGAGCCTGTAGATGCACTTTCAATGATAATACATAAAGATTTTGCACAAAAACAAGGTCGGTTAATCTGTGAAAAACTAAAAGATCTAATTCCAAGGCATCAATTCCAAATACCCATCCAAGCAGCAATAGGAGGCAAAATTATTGCAAGAGAAACAATCAAAGGATTTAAAAAAGATGTTCTAACAAAAATTCATGGTGGTGGTGCATTAGATCGAAAAAGAAAATTATTAGATAAGCAAAAAAAAGGTAAATCAAGAATGAAACAATTTGGAAAAGTTGAGATACCACAAGAAGCTTTTATTGGTGTATTAAAAATTAATAAAGATTCCTAATGGAAAAAATATTAATTATACAAACTAGACCTGGAATAGGTGATTTATGTGTTTTTCTTCCTCCGATTTATACTATTGCGGAGTATTCAAAAGAATTTGAATTACATCTTCTCACTAAAAAAAGAACTTGTGCCTCGGAGTTTTTGAATAATAATAAATATATTAAAAAAATTAATTATTTACCCGATGCTTCAGGCCTTAAGCTTAATAAAAAAATTTTAAATTTTTTGAAAAAAGAAAAATATGAGAAATGTTTTATTATGCACTATGGTATAAGATATTTCTTTCTTTCAAAATTAGCAGGAATAAAAAAAATATTTTTTTATGGGGTTTTTAAAAAAAATGAAAATATAGTTAAAAAATCACAAAATATTCTAAAAAAGTGGATTGGAAAAGAATGTATTGATTTTGATCAGATTTTAAATTTAAATAATAGAGTTGATCAAATTCAACAAATTACTTTTGGAATTGGTGGAAGTGGAAAAAATAAAAAATGGCAGATTCTAAATTTTATTAAATTAGCACAAAAGATTAATGAAAAAAAAAAATCAATTTTCTTACTAGCTGGAGGTCCTGAAGAAATAGAAGATGCAAATATCATAAAAGAAAAACTAAAAAAAACTGATATTAAAACTATTTCTATGTGCGATAAGAAAATTAAAGATACTCTTGTTAACCTGTCCCAATCAAAACTTTATATTGGTAATGATACAGGTTTTATGCATTTATCGGGTTGTTTAGGTGTAAGATCCTATGGATTATTTGGAGATACACCTCCAAACTATGCTTCATATAATAAAAATATTTTTGCAATTACACCAAATGGATCATGCAATATAACTCATGGATCTGGTATGATGGATAAAATGAAAGTTGATTATGTTTTTAATCAAATCAGCAATTATATAGATTAGGAGAGATGGCCGAGCGGTTTAAGGCGCACGCTTGGAAAGCGTGTAAAGGGGTAACTCTTTCGCGGGTTCGAATCCCGCTCTCTCCGCCAACTAAAAATTAATTATAAAAAATATCGTAAGTTTTTTTTATTAGGTTTACAGCTCTACTATCTGCTCCCATACCAGAGTTTATTTTTCTTGTTACATAAGCAATGCCTATGCCTTCTATCGGATCCCCAAATCCTAAAGATCCACCCCAGCCATTATGTCCAAAAGATTCTTTATTTTTTCCGAACATCCAACCACCCCTCAAAATATAACCAGAGTAAGTCCATTTAATTGGAAGTTTGAGACTATCATCTATTCTTGATGGTGATTGTAGCAAAATCTTTTTAAATTTTTTTTGCGAAATTATTTTTTTATGATCTGATTTCAAATCATTAGCCAGTAAATCGTATAACTTAGCAATTGATAATGCTGAGCCATGCCCACCCATAGAGGGCACACCTGACAATCTCCATTTTTTTGAATTATAAAAGTTTATTTCATGTTTTGGATTGTTAAAAGCATCGAATTCCTTATCCGTTCTTTCAGTTTCTATATTATTTTCAATTAAATCACTAACATTATTAAAGTCGTCTTCTTTAAATCCAAAATTAAAGTTTAAATTATATTTTTGTGAAAAATTTTCATAAAAAAATTCTTTTAAACTTTTTTTTGTAATTTTTCTAATAAGGTTTTCAACAAGATATCCATGTGTTTTCGCATGATAATATGTTTTCTCACCAGGTTCATGATCAGGATTTTGTTTTTCTAAAATATAAATTATCTTTTCATAATTTAATAAATCTTCATTTGATATTTTTTCTTTAAATCTAAATAAACCGGATTGATGAGATAAAATATCTTTTACTAAAATTTTTTCTTTATTATTTTTAAATTCTGGCCAGTAAAATGAGACTTTTTTTTCAATATCTAATTCATTTTCTTCAATTAATCTTGCAATACAACTTGCATAAATGCCTTTGCTTAAAGAGAATGTATTTACAATTGTATTTTCATCCCAAGAGCTGTTTTTACTTTTTTGTCCCCCGAATATATTTACTAAAATTTCACTATTTTTAACGATTGAAAAATTAGCGCCTGATTCCTCATTATTATCAAAATATTTTTGAAATATATTTTTTAATTCTTCAAATTTGGGAGGACAAATACCCTGGACCAACATTAACTTGCTAATTTAAATGCAAAATTTCTACCAAGACTAATTTTTAAATCCTGACAAAATCTTGCAGCTTCTGCACCATCTATCATTCTATGGTCATAGGATAAAGAAATTGGCATCATTTTACGAGGCAAGAATTTGCCATCAATGTAAACTTGTTTAGTTTCTGTTTTGCCAATTCCTAAAATACAAACTTCTGGCAAGTTTACGATTGGCGTGAAAAAACTTCCACCAATTCCACCCAAGCTTGATATTGTCATTGAACCACCAAAAAATTCTTTTTTATCAATTTTTAATTCCTTACATTGTTTACTAACTTTTCTTAATTCTTTTCCAAGAGTAAGAATATCTTTTTGATCAACGTTTCTAATTTTTGGAACCATTAATCCATGCGGAGTATCTACTGCAATTCCAATGTGAAAATATTTTTTATAAACTACCTCTTCATTTTCTGGATCTAAAGATGAGTTAAAATTAGGATATTTTTTCATTGCATTTACCAATGCTTTCATGATGAACGCCAATGGAGTTACAGGAATTTTTTCTCTAGTATTAAGATCAACCAATCCTTTTCTAAAGTTTTCCATTTCAGTAACATCAATTTCATCATGTTGTGTCACATGAGGAATACTATTCCATGCTTTAACTAAATGGGGTCCTGATAATCTTTTAATTCTTGGAATTTTTTGAATATCAACTGGTCCAAATTCGGAGTGTTCATAAGGCAGATCTACTTTATCGGAAATTTTGGTATCATTAGATTGTGGAACAACATTCCTATTTTTTACAAAATTTTTTATATCTTCTTTTTTAACTCTGCCACCTCTTCCAGAACCTTGCAATTCATTAATATTAATACCAAGTTCTCTAGCAAATTTAAGAGTATTTGGGCTTGCACCTGTTGAATCAGATAAATTTATTTGTTCGGTGATATTTGTTTGCCTCACTTCTTCTTTTTTAAATATTTCTTTATTTGTTTTTTGTTCTTTTTGTATTTGCTCAGAAGATGATTTTTCATTTGTGGTAATTTCTAAAATTTGATCACCTTCTGATACTTTATCTCCAATTTTTATTTTTATATTTGATATTTTACCTGAAAATGATGAAGGAACCTCAACGCTAGATTTATCACTTTCAAGAGTAATGATTGGATCACCCTTATTGATTTCATCACCTTCTTTAACTAATACTTCAATTATCTCGACGTTTTTAAAATCACCAATATTTGGAACTTTAACTATTTCACTCATTTATAATTTTACTGGATAAGGTTTATCAGGATCAATATTATATTTTTTAATAGCATCCTTAACAACTTTAGACGCAATCTTTTGTTCTTTAGATAAAGTGCTTAAAGTATTTACTACAATTGACTCTTTATTAACTTCAAAAAACTTTCTTAGTTCTTTTCTCGTGTCGCTTCGTCCATAACCATCAGTTCCTAGTGTTAAAAAATTAGTTTTTATATATGGTCTAATTTGATCAACGTGTGATCTGATGTAGTCACTTGCAGCAATTATTGGGCCTGATCTACCTTCTAAACATTTTTCGATATAGGTTTTTCTTGAGTCTTTATCCGGATGAAGCTGGTTCCATCTCAAAGTTTCTGCACCTTCTCTCTGTATTTCTGAGTATGAAGTTATACTCCAAACATCGCTATCAATTCCAAACTCTTCACTTAAAATTTGAGCCGCTTTAATTATTTCATTTAGTATTGAGCCTGAGCCAAAAAGCTGGACTATAGCTTTGCCTTTATTTCGAAATTCTTTAAATAAATACATTCCTTTTAGAATATCTTCTTTCTTTACATGACCTGGAATTTCTGGATGTTTATAGTTTTCGTTAAGTGCGGTGACATAATAAAAAATATTCTCTTTATTTTCGTGCATTCTTTTAATTCCATCTTCAACAATGGTTGCCATTTCGTATGCATAGGTTGGGTCGTAAGAAATACAATTTGGTATCATCGAAGCCATAATTAGTCCTTGACCATCTTGATGTTGTAAACCTTCCCCAGCTAGAGTTGTTCTTCCAGAAGTGGCACCAATTAAAAAGCCTCTAGCTTGTGAGTCACCAGCTGCCCATGCAAGATCCATAACTCTTTGAAATCCAAACATGGAGTAAAAAATATAGAATGGAACCATTTCAACATCGTGGTTAGTGTATGATGTTCCTGCAGCGATAAAAGATGACATTGCACCGGCTTCAGTAATACCTTCTTCTAGAACTTGACCGCTTTGATCTTCCCTATATGAACTTAATTGTTCAGAATCTACAGGTTCATATTTTTGTCCTTCATGAGCATATATTCCAACTTTTTGAAAAAACCCTTCCATACCAAAAGTTCTAGCTTCATCGGGAATTATAGGAACAAGTTTTGGTGCGACTTCTTTATCTCTAAATATTTTACCTAAAATAGCAACTAGTGCCATTGTAGTTGAAAGCTCCCTTTCACCAGAGCTTTTCATTGAAGAGTCAAAAATACTTGGATCTGAAATTTTAATCTGTTTAGAATTTGAAGATCTTGAAGGGATAAAGCCTCCTAGAGCTGCTCTTCTCTCTTTTAAATATTGTATTTCATCTGATTTTTCGTCAGGCCTGTAAAACTCAAGATTTTCTACTTGCTTATCTGTTAACGGAATATCAAAACGGTCTCTAAAATAATACATATCATCTAGACCGAGCTTTTTTTGCTGGTGAGTTGTATTAATACTTTCACCAGATTTACCCATTCCATAACCTTTAATTGTTTTTGTTAAAATTACTGTCGGTTGTCCTTTGTGCTTCATGGCAGCATCATAGGCCGCATAAACTTTATGAGGATCATGACCGCCTCGATTTAATCTCCAAATATCTTCATCAGTAAGATTCGAAACTAGTTGTTTTAGTTCTGGGTACTTGCCAAAAAATTTTTCTCTAACATATTTTCCACCTTTAGCTTTAAAAGCTTGGTATTCACCGTCAACACATTCATCCATTCTTTTCATTAACAAACCTGTTTTATCAGCCTGCAAGAGAGGGTCCCAATATGAACCCCAAATAACTTTAAGAACATTCCATCCAGCACCTCTAAAAGTACCCTCAAGTTCTTGGATAATTTTTCCATTTCCTCTAACTGGTCCGTCCAATCTTTGTAAATTACAGTTAATGACAAATATTAAATTATCTAGATTTTCTCTAGCAGCCAAACCTATTGCACCAAGAGACTCTGGTTCGTCGCACTCTCCATCTCCCATAAAGGTCCAGATTTTTCTGTCTTGTTTAGGAATTAAATTTCTATTCTCCATATATTTCATAAATCTTGCATTATAAATTGAAGTGATAGGACCCAGCCCCATTGATACAGTTGGAAACTGCCAGTAATCTGGCATTAACCATGGGTGAGGGTAAGATGATAAACCTTCTCCTCGTTTAATATTTGCTTCTTGTCTAAAGTTTATCAATTGCTGTTCTGATATTCGTCCTTCAAGATATGATCTTGCATACATACCAGGTGCTGCGTGACCCTGAAAGTAAATCATGTCTCCTAAAAAATCATTAGTTTTACCTCTCCAGAAGTGATTACAACCTACATCGTAAAGAGTTGCAGCAGATGCAAATGTTGCAATATGCCCACCTAGTTCAGGTGATATCTTGTTTGCTCTCACAACCATTGTTGCAGCATTCCACCTGATTAACGATCTGATACTTTTTTCTATATTTTGATCTCCGGGTGATTTTGTTTCCAGTTGAGGAGGAATAGTATTTATGTAGGGAGTATTTTGAGTAAACGGAAGATTAGATCCTGATATATAAGCTTGATTGATTAATTTTGTTAAAAGAAAGTGAGCTCTTCTAGAACCATCTCTTTTAACAACTGAGTTTAAAGACTCGATCCACTCATCTGTTTCCTCTGGATCAATATCCGCAATATCTGGATTAGATCCATAAACACCCTCATGTTTTATTTCAATTCTATTAGTTTCTGGTTTAGCTTGGTTGTTAGTCTGTGCTTGACCATTATTTTGAATATTTTTTGGTATTTCTTTTTTTATCTCCACTTTTTCTGTTTGATTAGAGCTTGATAACTCTGCAAGAATATCTCCTTGAGAAACTTTGTCTCCAATTTTAATTTTAAGATTATTAATTTTTCCTGAAGTATTACTGGGAACCTCCATACTTGATTTATCACTTTCAAGAGTAATGATTGGATCCCCCTTGTTGATTTCATCACCTTCTTTTACTAGTACTTCAATTATTTCAACGTTTTTAAAATCTCCAATATCTGGCACTGTGATAAAATTTTGTGCGCTACTATCTGACTCGCTTATTTTTATTTCTGAATTATCTTTTGAGCCAGCTCCATTTGAACCATTATCTATTAAACCGATAATACTTCCCTGCGAAACCTTATCTCCAATTTTTACATTCAATTTTTGAATTGTTCCATCCGATGATGATGGAACTTCAACACTTGATTTATCACTTTCAAGAGTAATAAGAGGATCATTTTTGGAAACTTTTTGTCCCTCTTTTACAAGAATTTCAATTATCTCAACATCTTTGAAATCACCAATATCAGGGACTTTTAATTCTGATGACAATTTTTTTCCTTATTAATTAATATTAATTTAAATTTTTATTTTCTTAATATATACGAACCGCTACATATATAAATAATTAAAAAAATGTACGAAAATTTTGGTCAATTCATCAATAATAAATGGCATAAATCAAAAGAATCTTATCAAGTTATTAACCCATCAACCGAAGAAATATTAGGCTCAGCATCTAAAGCATCAGAGCAAGAAGTAGAGCAGGCAATTCAATCCGCAGCCAAAGGTTTTGTTGCTTGGAAAAATACGCAAGCATGGGAAAGATCAAACAAAATTAGAAAAATTGCAGAACTTATTAGAAAAAGAAAAGATGAGATAGCTAAGTGGATCTCACTTGAAGTTGGAAAACCTTTTTTACAGGCCCAAGCGGAAGCAATAGCATCAGCAGATATTTTTGAGTGGAATGCAGAAGAAACAAAAAGGATTTATGGTCAAACTGTAGAAAGTAGATTTAAAGATACAAGGGTTATAATTAATTATGAACCCGTGGGGGTCGTTGCGGGTTTAGTCCCATGGAATTTTCCATGTATTCTGGCTTCTAGAAAAATATCAACTGCTCTTGGGGCAGGGTGTTCTATAGTTTGTAAACCAGATGTTATAACTCCAGGGTCAGTAATGGTTTTAATTGATATTATTAAAGAAGTTGGACTGCCCGATGGTGCTGTTAATATGCTTTCCGGAGATCCAGCCGGTATAGCTCAACAACTTATAAGTTCAGACATAATCAAAAAAATATCAATCACTGGATCGACTAGAGTAGGTAAACTAATTTTAAAGCAAGCTGCAGATAAAGTTCAAAGAGTAACAATGGAGTTAAGCGGACATTCACCTTTTATCGTTCATGCTGATGCAGATATAGAAAAAGCTGTGAATATGGCAATTTTAGCAAAGTATAGAAACACAGGGCAGGTCTGTATTTCACCGTCAAGATTTTATATTCATGAAAGCAAGAAAGATGACTTTACGAAAGGTTATGTAGAAAAAACACAAAAATTGAAAATTGGTCCAGGCATAAATAAAGATACTGATCTTGGCCCAATCACAACAGAAAAAAGAATAAATGAAATTGAAGAACTTGTTAGGTTAACAGAAAAAGAGGGGGCCAAAATTTTATGCGGCGGAAAAAGGTCTGCAAAATTTAATAAGGGGTATTTTTATGAACCAACTGTTTTTGATAATGTTGGAGATGATTTCACGATAACCCAGACAGAACCTTTTGGACCATTATCTCCAATAATGTCTTTTAAATCATTCGACGATGTAGTTAAAAGAGCAAATAATCATCAAAATGGATTGGCAGCTTATGTTTGTACTTCTTCTATGAACGTTGCTCATGAAACATCTGAAGCTTTAGAAACAGGAATGGTCGCGATTAATACACCTGTGATACCAACTGCAGAAACTCCATTTGGAGGAATTAAACAGAGTGGATATGGAAGAGAGGGTGGTTCAATGGCAATAAAGGATTATTTAAATATAAAGTACACTCATCTCGGCTTAAAAGGTTAGTTTATGAAAGTTGGAATTATAGGCACAGGTCTGATGGGCTTTCCAATGGCTATTAATATCGCCAAAAAATTTGAACTAAAATCTTTCAATAGAACTTTTGAAAAGATGAAGGGTCTTGAAAAATATAAAATTACACTTTGCAATACTTTAGAAAGTTTATCAAAGGAAACCGATGTTATTATATCCATGTTACCTGGCGATAAAGAAGTAATAGAAATTATTAATCAAATAAAAAATTTTATTAAATCTGGAACTGTATTTGTAGATATGAGTTCTACAAAAGTTTCTACAGCTAACGAATGTTATAAGATACTGAAAGAAAAAAATTCAAACTTTATAGATGCTCCAGTTTCTGGAGGTCCGGAAGGGGCAAAATCTGGCTCTTTAGCTATTATGGCCGGAGGTGATAAAGATGCATTTTTGAAAGTGAAAAATGTATTAGAAGCCATGGGTAATCCAACTTTAGTAGGTCCAAATGGCAGTGGTCAAGTTTCTAAATTATGTAACCAAATTATAGTTGGAGTTACAATTGGAGCAGTAGCTGAAGCTATTATTTTATGTGAAAAAAATGGAGCAGATCCAAATAAATTTATCGCAGCAGTATCTGGAGGGTTTGCTGATGGAAAAATTCTACAAAATCATGGACAAAGAATGATAGATAAAGATTTTGTTGCACGAGGAAAAAATATTACACATTTAAAAGATATGAACAATATTCTTGAATGCGCCTCACAAAAAGGCATAAAACTTCCAATTTCGAAGCTTATACAAAATATGTTTAAAAACTTATGTGACTCAGGTTTTGAGAACGATGATCATTGCTCTTTGTACAAGGAAATTTCAAATTTAAAATAAGTGGTGCCCACAACCAGAATTGAACTGATGACCCCGTCCTTACCATGGACGTGCTCTACCAACTGAGCTATGTGGGCATTTTAATTATTAATATATTTTCCATTGTCTAATAAAAGTCTTTTTTTAATCAAAAATTAAACTTTTTTAATTTGTATTTGTTTTTTATGATAAAAAAAATGTCTAACATATTGGTTCTTTTAGCTTTCGTTTTTGTAGCTAATTGCGCTCAACACTCGGTTAAATTTGGTAAAAAATGTACTCAAGTTGCGAAGGATGGAACTTACGAAAAATCTTATATTTGGATTGTTAACAAAAATACTAATCCAGATTTTGGAAAAAAAATTACAAAACAAAACTGTATTTCTGCAGAAAGCTTATAAAAGCCACTTAATCTAGCTATCCATTTCTTGACAAAATCTTCGGATATCTATTTAAAGTGCCCAGCATCAAAGTTGATGCTGTAATTTAATAAGAAAGTAAGTATGAGTATAAAAGGTAAAGTAAAATGGTTTAATGGAACCAAAGGTTATGGTTTTATTGAACGAGAAGACAAAGAGAAAGACGTCTTTGTTCATATGTCTGCAGTAAAAGATTCAGGAGTAGGTTATCTAGATGAAGGTGATTCTTTGACTTTTGAAATCGAAGAAGGAAAAAAAGGCCCTTCAGCAGTTAACCTAAAAAAAGAATAGGTTAAAAATTTAACGTAGGAGGCTCGGTCATGGGTATACATTATGATTATAAATCCAAAAGAGGAGAAAGAGCTATGCTTAAGGAAGCTAAAAGAAAAGAACGTTTAGCTCTAAAGAAAGCTAAAAGAGCCTCCACGTCAGATATTGAAGAGAAAAGTGAAGAGGTTAAAATGCACGATATTAACAAACCTATCACTTTAGATGATTTAACCAACCCAGATAAATAGCTATGCAATTATTATCCAAAAAGGATGATAAAAAACAAAAGCTCGCCGATGCTTTGAAGCAAAATTTAAAAAAACGAAAAGAATTTAAAAAAAAATTAGAAAATAAATAATGAGTGTTCTTTCAGATAAATGGATTAAAAAAATGTCTTTGGAACATGGAATGATAAGTCCATTTATTGAAAAACAAGAAAGATCTAATAATATATCATATGGCCTTTCTTCATTTGGATATGATGCAAGAGTCTCAAGCGAATTTAAAATATTTACTAATGTAAATTCATCAATTGTAGATCCAAAAAATTTTTCAGATAATAATTTGATTACCAAAACAGAGGATGTATGCATTATCCCTCCAAATTCTTTTGCTCTTGCCTCGACAGTTGAGTATTTTAAAATTCCAAGAGACACTTTAGTGATATGTTTGGGAAAAAGTACTTATGCTAGGTGTGGAATTATAGTAAATGTCACTCCATTAGAACCTGAGTGGGAAGGCCATGTGACTTTAGAGTTTTCAAATACAACTCCATTGCCGGCAAAAATTTATGCTAATGAGGGAGCATGCCAGTTTATTTTCTTAAAAGGAAATGAGTCTCCAGAAACTTCGTATGCAGATAGAAAAGGAAAGTATATGAAACAAACTGGCGTAACACTTCCGAAAATCTAATTATCAATGAAAAAAATTGTTATTCAAGGAGGAGCAAAGCTTCATGGATCAATTAATATTTCAGGATCTAAAAATGCAAGCTTACCAATACTGGCAGCAACATTATTAATAGATAAAAAAATAATTTTAAGTAATGTTCCAATTGTCAAAGATATATTGACTATGGTCAGTCTTTTGGAAACATTAGGCAAAAAAGTTAAAGTAAAAAGAAATTCATTAGAAATAACTTCAAAAAATAAAAAAAATTATGTAGCTAAATATGAGCTAGTTAAAACAATGCGAGCAGGCATTTTGGTTATCGGACCATTATTAGCTAAATATGACAAAGCAAAAGTTTCTTTGCCAGGTGGTTGTGCAATTGGAGCAAGACCAGTTGATATACATTTAGATTTTTTGTCTAAGTGTGGATATCAAAATAAAATTTCTAAAGGTTATGTTATTTCTAATAAGCAATCTATTAAAAAAAAAATTTCATATAAATTTAAGAAAATATCTGTAGGAGCAACTGAGACTGCTATTTTAAATTGCTGTTTATCAAATAAAGAAGTTAAATTAAAAAATATTGCAATTGAACCAGAGATAATTGATCTGATTAATTTTTTGAATAAATCAGGTGCCAATATCAAATTTATAGCAAAAAGATCTTTATTGATCAAAGGTGTTAAAAGTTTAAATGGTGCAAAATACAATATTATGCCAGATAGAATTGAAGCTGGAACTTATATGATAGCCTCTGGTATTACACAAAGCTCCTTAACATTAAATAACATTTTAATTGACCATTTAAAAAATATTATAACTGTTTTAAAAAAAATTGGATTTAAATTTAAATTTATTTCAAATACGAGTTTAAAAATTTTACCTTCAAAATTAAAACCTATTAAAATCAAAACAGTTCCATATCCTGGTTTTCCAACAGATATGCAAGCTCAGCTAATGAGTTTGCTCATTTTAACAAAAGGCACCTCAGAAATTAAAGAGGATATTTTTGAAAATAGATTTTTGCATGTTTTGGAGCTGCAAAGGATGGGAGCTAATATTCAAATAAACAATAATGTAGCAAAGATTACAGGTATAGATAAGCTTTCTGGAGCTGAAGTTATGGCAACAGATTTAAGAGCTTCTGTATGTTTGGTGCTAGCCGGTTTGGTAGCAAGAGGAAAAACTGTAATAAATAGAGTTTATCATCTCGAAAGAGGCTATGAAGATTTGGTAAAAAAATTAAAAAAATGTGGAGCTAAAATCAAATTTTTAAATGCTTGATAATCAAGGTTTTCTAAAGCTAAAAGCTGACGATAAAAATGATCTAAAGGTATTTGCTGCCTATTTACAAGATAGTATTACAACTCCTAAAGAAATAAAATTTTTAGAAAAAAATAAAGCATTTATTTGTATATTTAATAGATTTATGTGGGAGGATGCTGAAAAGGGTATTTTTAGAGATAACAAAAGAATTCGATCAGCATTAAAAATAGATGATGTAAGATCAGTAAAATCAAAAAATCTTAATCCTCAAGAAGAAAAAGCACTAGAATTTCTTACAATTAATGTTGAGCAAGGTGATCAAGAAAATATTAATATTAATCTTTTATTTTCAGGCAATATGACTATATCAGTAAATGTAGAGGCAATTAATGCAACGTTAGAAGATTTTTCTGATAGTTGGAAAACAAAGATTAAGCCTGTTCACAAAATTTAATGAAAATATTAAATACAAAAAATAAACTATTTAAAAAAAATTTTGATTTAGTTCTTGGTTCTAAAAGAATTCAGTCAAATAATAGTCAAAAAATAGTAAAAAAAATTATCAGCGATATCAAAAAAAATGGCGATTTAGCTTTAATTAAATATACCAAAAGGTTTGATAAGGTAAATTTTGGTCCATCAAAAATTAAATTGAATGACAAGTTAATTAGCAAAAAGATCAAAAAATTAGATATGAAAGTTAAGAAGTCTATTGATCTGGCCTTTAACAGAATTACAAAATTTCACAAAAAACAAGTGTATAAAGGTTTTAAATTTAAAGATAAATTAGGTAATCAATTAGGTTACAAAATCTTACCTTTAGACAAAGTTGGAGTTTATGTACCCGGTGGAACGGCAAGCTATCCAAGCACATTATTAATGAATTCAATTCCAGCAATGGTTGCTGGTGTTAAGAATATATATTGTGTAATGCCAACTCCTAAAGGTGAAATAAATGCTGGAGTATTATACGCAGCAAAAAAATGTAAAATAAAATCAATTTTTAGGATAGGTGGTGCTCAAGCAGTTGCCGCTTTAACATACGGTACAAAATACGTTCCTAAGGTTGATAAGATTGTTGGACCTGGAAATATATTTGTAGCTACAGCAAAAAAAGAAGTTTTTGGAACTGTTGGTATTGATATGGTTGCTGGACCATCAGAGATAACTGTAATTGCGGATGATCGTAACAGAGCAGACTGGACTGCTGTTGATTTATTATCGCAAGCAGAACATGATGTTTTATCTCAATCAATTTTATTAACCACAAGTGAAAAATTTGCAAAACAGGTTTCTTTAGAAGTTAAAAAAATACTAAAAACTTTACCTAGAAAAAAAATTGCATCTAAAAGTATTAAAAATTATGGCTGTATAGTTGTGTGCAAAAATAAAAAAGAATTAGTAGATTTTGCAAATATTATTGCGCCGGAGCACCTTGAAATAAAAATTAAAGATTCTGAAAAATTAGAAAAACAAATTAAAAACGCAGGCTCTATATTCTTAGGTGAATTTAGCCCCGAAGCTATTGGAGATTATTTAGCTGGACCAAATCATGTATTACCAACATCTGGTTCTGCAAGATTTGCTTCAGGTTTATCTGTTAATGATTTTTTAAAAAGAACATCTTTAATAAAGTGTACCAAAAGAGGTATTGAAAAGATTGGTCAAATGGCTATAAATCTCGCAAACTATGAGGGCTTACATGCACACGCGATGTCAGTAAGCAAAAGGATAAAAAATTAATGGCAAAAGAAGAAATGATCGAATTTAAAGGCAAGGTAACAGAATTGTTACCGAACGCTACATTTCGGGTAAAACTGGAAAATGATCATGAGATTTTAGCCCATACTTCAGGAAAACTCAGAAAGAACAGAATTAGAGTATTAGCAGGCGATACAGTTTTGGTTGAAGTAACTCCTTACGATTTAACCAAAGGCAGAATAACTTTTAGACTTAAATAACAGTCTAGATGTCTAAATTAATATTAGCAAGCGCATCTCCAAGACGATTAGAATTACTCAAAAGTACTAATATTTTTCCTGATATTGTTGAATCTGCAAACATTGACGAGACTATAAAAAAAAAAGAAAAATCTAAGTTTTACTTGAAAAGAATTTGCTTTGAAAAAGCTTTGAGTGTTCAGAAAAAATATAAACAAGACATAATACTTTCGGCAGATACGGTAGTTACAACAAATCAAAAAATTTTTGGCAAGCCATCTGGTAAAGAAGACGCAATTAAAACCTTGAAATATTTATCAGGTAGAAATCATAATGTCAGTACTGGTGTTTGTGTTTTGTATAAAAATAATAAGAAAATTAAAATTATAGACACTAAAATAAAATTCAAAAAACTTCATAATGATGAAATAGATCAATATATAAAAACGAATGAATGGACTGATAAAGCAGGTTCATATGCTATCCAAGGATATGCAGAGAGATTTGTTATTAAAATAAACGGATCATATTCAAATGTTGTTGGTTTGCCACTCTACGAAACAGTTAATTTACTAAAAAGTATAAAGAATTTTTAATTGATTATTTAATCATTATATGAAAAAAGCCATTCTGTTGGTCTCGTAGCTCAGTTGGTAGAGCAGAGCCCTGAAAAGGCTTGTGTCGCTGGTTCAATTCCAGCCGAGACCACCATTTAAGTTCTGGAAATTTTTAAATTAGTTTACATTATTAAAAAAATATAATTTAATAGTTGAATCATGAGAGCAATTATTTTGCTATTTTTCTTCCTATTAAAAGTTAATGTAGTGACGGCTACAAACCATCCTTACTCAGATCGATCACCTTTTTATGAGTTAGGAGAAGAAGTTGAAAATGAAATAAAAATAACTGAGAAATATAAATTTCCATTACCACCGGGAAAATGGAAGATGGTTCTTTATTCTCACGAGTCTGTAGATACACCTTACTTAAATGTAAAACAGTATGTTTTACTAAACCTTGTTAATGGAAATGAAATTAAAGAGGCAATCGTAATAGCAAAAATTCATACTGGGGTGCAATATGTAAATAGAGTTGATTGGTATGTAGTTGAAGAAATAACGTTTGATGATGAAGATGAGGGCGGCTGTTATAAAAGGCCAGAATATAACTACCTTTTTTTGTATAGAAAAGGTTTTGGTCATAATTGTCTAAGAATAGCAGGTAAAGATATTGCTAAAAAAAGTATACATGATGAGCCGGAGGACTTAAGATTTAATAGAGAATTGAGAGCAAAATATAAATTTCCTAAAGTTTTACTTGAAAGTTATCACTCATTTTATTCAAGAAGTACGAAACCAGAAATGTTTGTCGCTCAATACTATATGAATTCAAAATTTTTAGGAGCCCCAGCTTTAAAAGGTGATATTGAAACATCAGAATTTCATCCATTTAATATCGATAATCACCCTAAGCATAAAAAAGCATTAGCTGAATTTGTAAATTTGGCTAAAAAGCGTCACTTGGATTTTGAAAAATTTGCAGATGCTCCTACAAAAATGAAATTAAAACTGGGAATTAGTAATAATTTAAAACAAAAAAAAACAAATAAACAAAATTTTGTTAGTCAATTACAAATATTAGAAGATTTATATAAAAAAGGCTCTTTAACTAAATCTGAATACGAAAAAGCAAAACAAAAATTATTAAAAAATTAACTTGAATTTTTAGACCCAATTGTTAGATAGCGACGTTATGAATTTTATAGTTAAAAAAAATACCCACCATCATACACATGCTAGGCATGGGCTTGGCAATTAACTATATATTTAACAAAAAAAAAATAATATAAACTTTAACAAATGCAGCTGTAGCTCAGTTAGTTAGAGCGCCTGTCTGTGGAACAGGAGGTCGTTGGTGCAACTCCAACCAGCTGTACCAAAAAAATGAATAAAAAAATAAGTAAGCCACCCGTAGATTTACCTGGCGGCTTTATCGATAGAAAAGAAAAAGAACTGGTTATAAGAGATTTCTTAATTAAACAGATTAAGGAAGTTATGACCAAGTATGGTTTTGAGTTTCTTGAAACTCCTAGTTTTGAATATACTGAAAGCTTAGGGAAATTTTTACCAGATAAAGATAGGCCATCAGAAGGAGTTTTTTCATTTGAGGATGGAAAAAAATGGTTATCTTTAAGATATGATTTGACAGCACCACTTGCGAGATTTACTGCAAAGAACTTTGATAATCTCTCACGTCCATTTAAGAGATATCAAGTAGGTACAGTATGGAGAAATGAAAAACCAGGACCAGGACGTTTTAGGGAATTTTTACAATTTGATGCTGATTATGTTGGAACAAATAATTTATTAGCTGATAGTGAATTATGTGTCTTGATCTCAGAAATATTAGAAAAATGTGGTCTGGCGAATAATGAATTTAGTATTAAAATTTCAAATCGAAAGTTATCAAAAGGATTATTAGAAGATCTTGAAATAAAAGATCAAGATCAGCAATCTACATCACTTAGAGCAATTGATAAATTAGATCGAGTTGGCATTGACGGAGTAAAGTTATTATTGGGAAAAGGCAGGAAAGACAAATCGGGAGACTTTACTGAAGGCGCAAAATTAGAAGATAAACAAATAAGTAAAATTATAGAATTTTTAAACTCTAAAGGATTAGATCAATTAGAGAAAATTGAGTGTAATAACCAATTATTTCAAGAAGGTATCAGCGAATTAAAACAAATAGTAAAAAATTTTAAGTTTTTTAAATTTAATAATTTTAAAATTGACCCAGCAGTAGTTCGTGGTCTTGAATATTATACTGGACCTATTTTTGAAGCGGAACTTACTTTTAAAGTTAAAAATGAAAAAGGGTTAGATATTGAATTTGGTTCAATTGGCGGCGGTGGAAGATATGATGATCTTGTAAAGAGATTTAAAAATCAAGATTGCCCAGCTACCGGAATTTCTATTGGTTTAGATCGTTTAATGTATGCATTAAGTCAAAAAAATATTTTTGATTTTGACCAAAAGTGTCCTGTTTTAATATGTGTGTTGGATAATAAATTTATGGACTATTATTTTAAAATTTTAAATTTTTTAAGATCAAACAATATTAATTCTGAAATTTATACAGGATCTTCAAATTTTAAAGCTCAATTGAAGTATGCGGATAAAAGAGGGTGTAAATATGTAATAATATGCGGAGAAGATGAGGTTTCTAAAGAATTAATCACACTTAAAAATTTGATAATAGGAAGCAGGGTATCCGAGGATATACAATCCAGAGAAGATTGGAAAAAATCAAAAGATGCACAAAAAACTTTTGCATTTTCAGATTTATTAAAAGAGATAAAAAAATAGATATGACAAAAGCTTTAGCGAATAAAAAAAATAAGGAAAATATTTCAAAAAAAATATTAAATATTTTTAAAAAAAAAGGTTTTAATTTTATAGATCTTGATATCGTTATAGATACAGATCTTCTTACCCAAAGGTCTGGAGAAGCTTTTAAAAAATATGCTTTAAATTTTAAAGATAAGTTAGGAAAAGAAATTAGTTTAAGACCAGATTTAACAATCGCGACAGCCATTCAGTATATTCAAAGAAAAAAAAAAGGAACTGAAAAATTATCTTATTTTGGATCAGCCTTTAGATTAAATAAAAAAGGAGAACTTAAAGTTTTTGATCAGATAGGTTGTGAAATTATTAACTCTAAATCTGCACCTGAGTTTTTAATTTTATCAACGATTTTGTCTGTATTTAATAAACTTAAAAAAAATAAAATTATATTAAATGATATAGGTTTGTTTAAAAATTTAGTTAACTCATTAAATTTACCTCAAAGATGGAAACTTAGACTAATCAGACATTATTCGAGGAAAGAATATTTTGATGAACTCTTAAATCGTTTGGATACTAATTATGACCTTGATAATGAAAAGATTAAAATTGATTATAATAGACTAGAAGATTTAAAAAAAATGGATGCAAATAAAGTAATTGGTGGCAGAACAGTTACTGAGATCATTGAAAGATTTGAAAAGAAAATTAAAGACCCAAGAGATAATTTTAATGGAAGCCGAAGTGTTAAAATTATTAAAGATTTTTTAAAGTTAAAACTTCCTTTGAAAAAAACAGAAGATGTCATTAAAAAATTTATCGAAAAAAATGATTTAAAAATAAAAAATTTAAATCAGTTTTTATTAAAGTTAAATAATTTAAATAAAAAATTAGGAACCAAGCAAGACGCAATCTTTGATCCTAAGTTTGGAAGGGAGACTCAGTATTATACTGGTTTAGCATTCTCAATATTTGAGCAAAACAAAGAGCTAGCTAGAGGGGGGGAGTATAACAATTTGATCAAAACGTTAGGTGGAAAACAGACGCCAGCGTTCGGAGCTGCAATAAACCTAAATCAATTGATATGAGTAAAATAAAAGTAGGGCTACCCAGCAAAGGAAGATTAAAAGATGAAAGTATAAAACTTTTTTCTTCTAAAGGTTTGAATATTCAAAACACTAATTCTAGAAATTATTTTTTTAATTTTGATGAAGATACTAATTATGATGGGATTTTTTTACATGCCAGAGAAATTATTGAAAGAATAAATGATGGAACACTTGATACTGGTATATCAGGTTTAGATTTATTAATGGAACTTCCAGATGAATATCAAAATAACATTAAAATTTTAAAAAAATTAGATTTTGGTTTTGCTGATTTGGTTGTTGCTGTACCAAATGATTGGCTTGACGTTCAAAATATAGCAGATTTAGAAGAAGTAAGTTTTGAATTTAAAGAAAAGTATAATCGAAGAATGAGAGTTGCAACAAAGTATCCAAAATTGACAGAGAATTTTCTTTTATCTAGAGGAGTTACAGAATTTAAGATTGTTGGAAGTTTAGGTGCAACAGAGTCTTACCCCTTTACAGGTTCGGCAGAGTTAATAACTGATATTACATCGACAGGATCAACACTAAAAGAAAACAACCTAAGAATAATTTCTGATGGAAAAATACTAAAAAGTTCGGCTTGTTTATTTGTTTCAAAAAAATTTAAAGGAAAAGAGTTAGATATTTTTAAGTAAAAAAAAAGCCCGGTAGAACCGGGCTTTTTTAAATTCGGTTTGAGATTACATTCCCATTCCGCCCATACCAGGCATTCCGCCACCCATAGGAGGCATTCCGCCAGGACCAGAATCTTTATCGTCTGGTTTATCTGCAATCATTGCTTCAGTTGTTATTAATAAACTAGCAATGGATGCAGCATCTTGAAGGGCAGTTCTTACTACTTTTGTAGGATCGATAATTCCTTTTTGGAACATATCACAATACTCTTCTGATTGAGCATCATATCCGTTAGATCCCTTTTTACCTTCTAAAAGTTTTCCAACAACTACGGATGCATCTACACCAGCATTAGAGATGATTTGCCTGATTGGAGCTTGCAGAGCTTTTTTTACAATTTCTACACCAGCTTTTTGATCATCGCCTTTTACTTTTAAATTATCTAAAGTTTCAGAAGCATAAAGTAGAGCACATCCGCCACCAGTTACAACTCCTTCTTCAACAGCTGCTCTAGTAGCATTTAGTGCATCATCAACTCTGTCTTTTCTTTCTTTAACTTCAACTTCAGTTGCTCCACCAACTTTTATAACGGCAACACCGCCAGCTAGTTTAGCAAGTCTTTCTTGAAGTTTTTCTTTATCATAGTCAGATGTTGACTCTTCGATTTGTTTTCTGATTGAACCACATCTTGCTTCAATGTCACCTTTTTTTCCAGCGCCATCAACAATTGTAGTATTATCTTTATCAACTTTAATTTTTTTGCAAGATCCAAGATCATTGATTTTTACGTTCTCTAACTTGATACCAAGATCTTCAGATATTAAAGTTCCACCAGTTAAGATTGCAATATCTTCTAACATCGCTTTTCTTCTATCTCCAAAACCTGGAGCTTTGACTGCAACAACTTTTAAACCACCTCTTAATTTGTTTACAACTAAAGTTGCTAAAGCTTCACCTTCAACTTCTTCAGCAATAATTAATAGTGATCTAGAAGATTGAACAACAGACTCTAAAAGAGGAACAATTGATTGCAAGTTAGATAGTTTTTTCTCACATAATAAAATTAGTGGATTATCTAGTTCAGCAACCATTTTATCTGAGTTAGTAATAAAGTATGGTGACAAGAAACCTCTGTCGAACTGCATACCTTCAACAACATCTAGTTCAGTTTGAAGACCTTTTGCTTCTTCAACTGTAATCACACCTTCGTTACCAACTTTCTGCATAGCTTTAGAAATCATATCTCCAATTTCTTTTTCACCATTTGCAGAGATTGTTCCAACTTGTGCAATTTCTTCACTAGTCTTTACTTTCTTTGAACTGTTTTTAATTTCTTCAATCACTTTTTCAATTGCAGTATCAATACCTCTTTTTAAATCCATTGGATTCATTCCTGCAGATACATACTTGCAACCTTCTTTAGCGATTGATTGAGCTAACACAGTTGAAGTTGTAGTTCCATCACCAGCTTCGTCATTTGTTTTACTAGCAACTTCTTTTACCATCTGAGCACCCATGTTCTCAAACTTATCTTCCAACTCAACTTCTTTTGCTACAGTTACACCGTCTTTAGTAATCCTTGGAGCTCCAAAAGATTTATCAATCACAACGTTTCTTCCTTTTGGTCCTAAAGTAACTTTTACGGCATTAGCAAGAATATCAACGCCCTTAAGCATTGAGTTTCTAGCTTCAGTATCAAATTTTACAATTTTTCCTGCCATTTTAATTTCCTCCTAAATTATTTCTTTGCAATTACTCCCATGATGTCACTTTCTTTCATGATAGAATATTCTTTTCCATCAATCTTAACTTCAGTTCCTGACCACTTTCCAAAAAGAATTTGATCACCTACTTTGACATCCATTGGTGTAATTTTTCCATCTTCTGATTTAGCTCCTGGTCCTACCGCAACAACTTTACCTTCTTGAGGTTTTTCTTTTGCAGTATCAGGAATAATAATTCCACCAGCAGTTTTTTCTTCACTTTCTAATGATTCAACTAACACTCTATCGTGTAACGGTCTGAATTTCATAGTTTTCTCCTTTAACGTTATGGCAGAGATATGATGATGAATCGCAAATTTTCAAGGGGTTACTAAAACCCAGAATATGTGGTTTTTTCAGCTATTTTACAGTATATGCTAAACAATGTCTGTATTTAGTTCTATCAAAAAAGCCTTCAAATCTAGCCAGTCTGCAAACTTTCCAAATGATTTAGAATCTTTATGGATGCCTTTTTCTGCAAATAAACACTTTAAAAAAAAACCTCGATTAATTTCAAAAGCGAAGGGTATGTATTATTACACACCTTCCGGAGAAAAAATTTTGGATGGTGTAGCCGGGTTATGGTGTTGTAATGCCGGTCATAATCGAGAGCCAATAGTTGAGGCAATTAAAAATCAAGCAAGCGAACTAGATTTTGCACCTGCCTTCAACATGGGGCACCCAAAATCATTTGAATTGAGTTCTAAATTATCTCAAATGGCTCCAGACGGATTTAATCATGTTTTTTTTGGAAACTCAGGATCAGAGGCAGTTGAAAGTGCTTTAAAAATTGCCCTCTCTTATTGGAGAGAAAAGGGCAAAGAAAAAAAAAGAATACTTATTGGCAGAAACAGAGGGTATCATGGAACTAATTTTGGTGGAGTTTCAGTCGGTGGTATCGAAAAAAACAGAAGTCAGTTTAATAAATTTTTACCAGAAGTTTATCATTTAAAAGATACACACAATTTAGAAAAAAATGCTTTCTCTAAAGGTCAGCCAAGCTGGGGTCAAGAGCTTACAAATGAATTAGAAGATATGATCCAAAATCACGGATCGGATAATATAGCAGCTGTCATTGTAGAACCAGTTGCGGGTTCAACTGGTGTATTAATTCCACCTAAAAATTATTTAGATAAATTAAAAAAAATATGTGACACAAATGATATTCTTTTAATTTTTGATGAAGTGATTACTGGCTTTGGAAGGCTGGGCACAGCTTTTGCAAGCCAATATTTTAATATTACACCTGACCTAATATGTTTAGCAAAAGGCATAAACAGTGGGACGGTACCAATGAGTGCAGTCTTAGTGCAAGATAAAATTTTTGAAGCATTCATGAATAAAGAAGAAAAGACAATAGATTTGTTTCATGGATATACTTATTCAGCTCATCCATTAGCCTGCGCAGCATCATTAGCAGCTTTAAAACTTTATGAAGATGAAAAACTCTTTGAAAGAGCAAATGAATTATCTAGATATTGGGAAGAAGCCGTACACTCCTTAAAAGGAGTAAGAAATATAATTGATATTAGAAATCTTGGACTAATTGGAGCTGTAGAACTTGAGCCTATGGATGGAAAGCCCACAAGAAGAGCGTACAATGTTTTGTGTGAAGCTTTTGAAGATCAAAAAACATTACTAAGAGTAACCGGTGATATTATAGCTTTATCACCGCCATTAATAATTGAAAAAAATCAAATTGATCAATTAATAGAAAATTTAAAAATCACTCTTCAGAAAACTGAATAAAAAATGAGAAAACAGTCTCCAGAAGAGATCATTAATTTTAAAGACATTTCAGGATATTACGATATTTATTTTGTAGATTTATGGGGCGTTATACATAATGGAGTTAAATTATTCGATAATGCTATTCATGTCTTAGAAAAACTAAAGAGTAAAAGAAAAAAAATAGTTTTGATATCAAACGCCCCCAGAACAAATGAAACAGTGAAAAAGTTTTTATTAAAATTAAATTTTGATTTAGATTTAATTGATCTTCTCATTACATCTGGAGACGTTACTAGAAAATATATATTAAATAATGAAGATAAAAAATTTTATCATTTAGGCCCAGATAAAGATAGTGATCTTTTTTTTGAAATTAAAAATATTACTAAAAATATAAATGACGCAGAAGAAGTAGTTTGCACAGGTTTAATAGATAAAATCGGTCAAGATATTTCGAACTATGAAAATTTTTTCATGAATTTAATAAATAATAACAAATCTTTTTTATGCGCAAATCCTGACGAGGTTGTTTCAAGGGGGGATAAAATCGAGTTTTGCGCAGGTGCGCTTGCAAAATATTATAAAAAATTAGGTGGTAAAGTAAAATATTTTGGAAAACCTTATGAGACAATTTATGAGTTTGCAATAAATCAGATATCCAGAATTCTTGGTATAGAAATCGAGAAGAGCAAAATACTAGCTGTAGGCGATAATTTAAAAACAGATATTTGTGGAGCGCAGAACAATTATATAGACTCCTTATTAATTTTAAATGGCATCTATAAAGATTTTTTTAGGAACAACAATTTAAATTTTGATAAATTATTGAAATCAAATGAAATAGAAAGTCTACAAATAAATAAGTTTCAACAAGAATTGAAATGGTAAAATGAAAATTTTAAGAAATAAATTCAATTTAAATTATACAAAAAATTCGATTCTAGTTATCGGGAACTTTGATGGCTTACACAAAGGTCATGCTTCAATTTTAAATGAAGCAAAAAAAGAAGCCAAAAAAAATAAATTAAAATTTGGTTTACTAACTTTTGATCCAAATCCAAAAGAATTTTTCTTAAAGGATAAAAATTTTAAAATAATAAGTAATCAGGATAAAGAAAACATTTTATTTAAAATGAAATTAGATTTTTTAATTATTTTAAAATTTAATTATCGTTTTAGAAGTCAAAGTGCTAACAATTTTATACATAAGATTTTAAAAAATAAAGTTTCGCCATCAAAAATTATTATCGGCAGAGAGTTTAAATTTGGAAAGAATAGATCTGGGGACACGAAATTATTAAAAAAATATTTTAATATAAAAATTGCTATTCAAAAAAAACTATATGGAAAAAAAATTTCATCCTCACAAATAAGAAAATTTATCCAAAATGGAAAAGTAGATGAGGCAAATATCCTGTTAGGCAGAAAATGGTCTTTCACAGGAAGTGTAAGTAGTGGAAATAAAATTGGACGTAAATTGGGTTTTAGGACTGCAAATGTTTTTATAAAAAATTGTATTAAACCTTTAAGGGGTGTTTACGCAACTAAGTTGCATGTCAACAATAAATCATATAATGCCATAAGTAACTTTGGTATTGCGCCGACTATCAAAGCAAAACAAAATGAGGTCTTAGAAACTCATCTATTTCAACCTATTAAAAATTTATACAAAAAAAAGGTAAAAATAGAGTTTTTTAAGTTTCTTAGAAAAGAAAAAAAATTTAGAACAAAAAAACATCTTACAGATCAGATAAAAAAAGATATTACAATCGCCAAAAGAGTTTTAAATAATGTCTGAAAATAAAGTCAATTTACCCAAAACAAATTTTCCGATGAGAGGAAATCTTCCCCAAAAAGAACCAGAGACAACACAGTTTTGGGATGGAATTGACTTATATAAAAAGATTAGGGCTAAAAGAGCTGGAAGAGAAAAATTTATTTTACATGATGGCCCTCCTTATGCGAATGGAAACATACATATTGGAACAGCTTTAAATAAAATTTTAAAAGATATAGTTGTAAAATTTAAATCTATTGATGGAAAAGACTGCCCTTATGTTCCTGGTTGGGATTGTCATGGATTACCAATTGAATGGAAAATTGAGGAACAGAATAAAAAAAAAGGCATTGATAAAAAAAGTATATCTATTTTAGATTTTAGAAATCAATGTAGAGAATTTGCTAAGGAGTGGATTAACATTCAAAAAGATCAATTCAAAAGATTAGGTGTGTTAGGTGATTGGAAAAATTACTACGCTACTATGTCAAATGATGCAGAAGCTCAAATCGCAAATGAAATTCTAAGATTTTTAAAAAATGGCGGATTATACAAGGGTTACAAACCTGTTTTATGGTCAGTAGTAGAATCTACAGCGTTAGCAGATGCTGAGGTTGAATATCAAGATCATGTTTCTAATCAGATATATGTAAAATTTAAAATTAAAAATAAATTTAAGGAATTCGATGATTTAAATGTAGTTATTTGGACCACTACACCTTGGACAATACCTTGCAATAGAGCATTAGCCTATAACTCAAATTTAGAGTATGGAATATATCAAGATGATAAAGGTGAAAAAATTATCATAGCAAAAGACTTACTTGAACATTTCAAAAGCGTAACAAAAAGTAATCTTAAAATCATAGATACCTTTAATGGAAACGAATTTAATGGGTTGATAGCTACTCACCCTTTTTTTGAACTTGGATATCAATTTGATGTACCTTTGTTGGAGGCAGACTTTGTAACTACAGATCAAGGAACTGGAATAGTTCATGTTGCTCCTAGTCATGGCCCAGATGATTTTTCTCTAGGTTTAAAAAATGGAATTAAAGCTGAAAATACGATTGACGATAATGGTTATTATACAAATATAATTAAATATTTTGAGGGTAATCATATTTTTAAAGCAGATAAATTAGTTATTGAAGAATTAAAGAAATTTAAAAAATTAGTTTTTACGGCTGAATATAAACATAGCTACCCTCACTCATGGAGATCTAAAGCCCCATTAGTGCATAGAGCAACACTACAATGGTTTATTTCAATGGAAATAAATGATCTAAGAAAAAAAGCTATCAAAGGTATTAATGAAACAGAATTTTTTCCTTCAATGGGAAAAAATAGAATTCATGGGATGATTGAAACTAGACCTGATTGGTGTATTTCCAGACAAAGGTTTTGGGGGGTTCCGCTACCAATTTTTATTAATAAAAAAACTCACGAGCCAATTATTGATGATCAAGTTAATGAGCGCATTTACAACATTTTTAAAAAAGAGGGTAGTGATGCGTGGTACAAAAGAGATCTGTCTGAATTTTTAGGAGAAAAATACAATAAGGATGAATACACAAAGGTTGAAGACATTGTCGAAGTTTGGTTCGACTCAGGTTCAACTCACACTTATGTTTTAGAGAATAGAAAAGAATTAAATTGGCCAGCCGACATGTATTTAGAAGGTTCTGACCAGCATAGAGGCTGGTTTCATTCATCATTGCTGCACTCTGTTGGTACTAGAGGAAAAGCACCTTATAAGAGTATACTTACCCATGGTTTTGTTGTTGATGGAAAGGGGCAAAAAATGTCAAAATCTTTAGGTAATGTTGTAGCTCCGGAAGAAATTATAAAAAGGAATGGAGCTGATATCCTTAGACTATGGGTTGTTGCTTCGGATTATTCAGAGGACTTAAGGATTGATCAATCTATCATAACACAGCATTCTGAGTCTTATAGAAAAATTAGAAATACATTAAGATTTATCTTAGGAAATATAAATGATGAATTTAGATTCAATGAAGTTGAAAATGTAAAATTTGAAAATTTAGATGTCTTAGAGTCTTTTATTCTAAAAAAAATTTCAGATTTAGATAAGAATTTTAACCTTCATGTTGAAAAAAATGAATTTCACAAAATATATGTTGATGTTTTAAATTTTTGTACCATTGATTTATCTTCATTCTATTTTGATATTAGAAAAGACTGTTTATATTGCGACGATCTAAATAGTAATAAAAGGAAAAACTGTATAAAAATATTAAAAATTTGTCTTTACTTCCTAATGAAATGGTTAAACCCTATTTTAGTTTTTACTATTGAGGAGGTTTTTCAAATACTAAAATTATCAAATAAAGATGAAAAATCATTATTTGAAGAAAGTATATTTTTAATAGATTTTAAAGATATAAAATTCGATCAAGGAATTGAATTCGATAAAAATCAATGGGGGGTACTTACAAAAATTAAGACAGAAGTTAATCAAATTATTGAAGATTTAAGAAATAAAAAAATTATAAAATCTAGCCTTGAAACAAAAATTGTTTTCTCTATTGATGAAAAAAATAAAAATATATTTGAAAAAATTAATTTAAGTGATTTTTTTATTTGCTCCAGTGCAGAAGTAGTAAGTGATGAAAAAAAGCATAAAATGCAAAGTTTAGATTTTGATAATGGTATTAAAGTTGCAATCGAAAAAGCAGTGGGAAAAAAATGTGATCACTGCTGGAAAGTATCGTTAAATCCCTGTGAAAGAAAAAATTGCGCAATTAAAAAATAAAATTTTGTTAAGTATTTTTATAATTACCATTTGTTTTTTAACAGATCGTATATCAAAAATTTATATATTAAATTATTTTATCCAAAACAATCTGAGCGATTTATATATAAATCCTTATTTAAATTTAATTTTATTATGGAATAAAGGTATTGCTTTTGGACTTTTAGAAAGTGAAAGTTTTTTTTATAATTTTCTCTCCATATTAATATTCATGATTATAGTTTTTATTATTTATTTAATTTTTAAATCTGACAGAAAATTTGAAATAGTATGTTTTTCGATGATTTCCGGAGGGGCTATTGGCAATTTTATAGATAGGCTTTATTATAATGCTGTACCAGATTTTATAGATTTAAATTATAAAGGTTTTCACTGGTTTACTTTTAACATAGCTGATATTTGGATTACTTTAGGTATTATTACACTTCTATCTTTCGAAATTATTAGTGATATAAAAAAAAAATGATTAAGTTTTTAGTTTTAATATTTGTTTTATTTTCAATTTCTAGCTGTTCAGATTTCAAAAAGGGTGTTGGTTTCGAAAAGGATATACCTAATGAATTTTTAATTAAAAAAATAGATCCTATTACAAAACCACCTAATTATGATTTGCTTCCTCCTGATAGCAAAACTAAAAAAAAGAAAAACAAAATCACTGAAGCAAATGAGACAAAAAGTATTATTGAGAGTTCATTAAATTCAAACAGTGAAAAAAAAGAAATTAATCAAAATAATTTAAAAAAGTCTTCTGTTGAAAAGAGTATAATTGATCAGCTAGAGAGAAATGATTAACTTAGATAATAGTTTTTTTTTTGACAAGAAAGGTTTTGATTTTAATAATCATGCACAATTTTTAAAAAATTTAGACAAAACAAAAGAAATTTCGGATCAACTTTTAAAGGAGTATGATGCTGGAGAAAATGAAGTAATTGAGTCTTTTACTAAAAAATATCAGTCAAAAATTAGAAAGTTGAAGCATGAAATTGATATCAAAAATAAAAAAAAAGTTGTTATTGGTCTTGGCGGCTCTTCTTCTGGGGCAAAAGCATTATCTTTTTACATAGACGGTGAAATTATTTTTTTTGACAATCTTGACTACGAATATTTTATAAATTTCTTTAAAAAGAAAAATTTTAAAGATTATATTTATTTTGTTATATCAAAATCAGGGGATACATTCGAAACACTTGCAATCTTAAATATTTTGATAAAAGAATATAAAGATAATAATTTAAGCAATTACCTCTTTGAGTCTATGGTTATAATCACAGAAAACAAAGATAGTATTTTAAATAAATTTGCAATTAAAAATAAAATTAAATGTATTGAGCATAATCCTAATATAGGTGGAAGATTCTCTATATTGTCTGAAACAGGTATTTTGCCATTTTTAGATTTAGATCTTAAAGTTGAAGAAGGTTCAGAGAAATACATTGCTTTACTTAATGAAGATAACGACCAAAGTCCCACGAGAAATGTTGCAATTCTAGTAACCCTGATGAAAGAAATGAAATTAAGTATTTATTGTAATTTGATTTATAATTATCGATTAAAGCATTTTTCGTATTGGTTTCATCAACTACATGCTGAAAGTTTAGGTAAGCAAAATACAGGGATGACTCCAATTACATCAATTTGTCCGAAAGATCATCATAGTATGATGCAATTGTATTTAGATGGTCCCAGTAATAAAATGTTTAATATTTTTTCTCCACAAGATGAAAGTTATATTGATCATTTTATTGACGAAGGTTTTACTAATATAGAGCATTTAACCCCATTGGAGTTATTAAAAAAACAATTTAATTCGGTTATTGAAGTATATAAAGAAAAGAAGATTCCGCACCGTGTTATTAAAATATCGGATCATAGAAATCCGCTTAATTTAATTGAATTGTTTTCTTATTTTATTCTAGAAACTATTTTGCTTGGAAAAGTTATGGGAATAAATCCATATGATCAACCATCTGTTCAATTAATAAAAAATAAAATATTAAAAGGTTAATTTTTTAAAAAAATAATTTTAGATATTCCGTATATTTTTTCTAAATTAAACTTAAAATTATCAAAATAAATATGTCTCTTTTTTTCTATATGAAGCACCAAAATTAAATCTTTTATATTATTAAGACTATTAATAAATTTATATATTTCATCAAAATTTTTTATTGCATAAGGTGGATCAAAAAAAATTAATTTAGGATTTTGGTTTTGCACTAAGCTAGTTTTATCTAATTTAAAAAAATCTTTCTTGGATATTTCATATTTTTCTTTAGGAAAATTATTTGATAAATTTCTGTAAAGAGTATTTTGAATTTTTGTATTATTCTCTATAAAATAAGCTTTTTTTGCATTTCTAGACAGGCATTCAATTCCAAAAGATCCAGATCCAGAAAAAAAATCAATGACATTTATATTTTCAAATATAACTTTAAACTGCTTATTGTGTGTTAAAATATTAAATATATTTTCTTTAACATTATCTTTCAACGGTCTTGTTATCGATGCATCTGGTAAAAGAATTTTTTTACCCTTTTTTATTCCGGATATAATTCTCATATAGATTTATTTCATTTGTAGTGACTTCTTTTATATCTCCAGGCTTCATGTTTTTTAATAAAAATGGTCCATGTTGAGTCCTTTTTAATTTGTTGACTTGTAAATTTAAACTTTTAAATATTTCTCTAATTTCATTTTTTTTTCCTTCAAAAAGTGTCATCTCTAAATTTGTATTTTTTTTTATTTTAGACTTTATATGAAATTGAAATGGTTTATATTTAATTCCTTTAATATTTACACCATTAGATATTTTTTTAAAATTTCCTAAATTAAATTCGCCATATACCCTAACTTCATAAATTCTTGAAAAATTATACTCCGGTTTTTCTAATGATCTTGTGATTTTAGATGAGTTAGTAAGAATTATCAAACCTTCGGAGTTATAATCTAATCTACCAGCAAAAATATAGTTTTTGAATTTAGAACTTAAAATTTCATAAATAATTTTTCTAGAGTCTTGTTTTTTTTTTGAACACAAAACTCCTCTAGGTTTAAAAAATTTAAATATCCTTACCTTTTTGATAAAATTTATTTTTTTTTTATTTATTTTTATATCATCACTGATATTTGCAAAAGTTACAGGCGATGAAATTATTTTGCCATTTAATGACACTTTTTTATCTGTTATCATTTTTTCAATCTCTCTTCTTGATCCTTGATTGTAATTTGCAAGAAGTTTAGCTATTCTAATTTTTTTATGAGTCATAATAAAATTAATAAAATAAAAAAAAATATAAAAAATAATTTTGACGTTTTATATCAAGATTCATTAAAAGCATTCAAAAATAATGAGGTGCCAGTTTCAGCATTAATTTATGATCCCAAAAAAAAAAAAATAATTTCAAAAGCATATAATACGAATAATAAAGATAATAACCCCTGTTCTCATGCTGAGATTTCAGCAATTATTAAATCATGTAAAAAACTTAAAAAAAAACGTCTTGATGGCTATGATTTATATTCGACTTTAGAGCCTTGCTTGATGTGTTCTTCAGTTATATTTGCTAGTAAAATTAGACGAGTTTATTTTGCTATTGAAGATAAAAAAATTGGAGCAATGGTTAATAATTATAAGTTAGCATTAAGCAAACATATTAACCATAAAATTGATATTTATTACGGATTTTGTGAGGAAAAATTTTCAAAATTAATTTCAAATTTTTTTAAAAAAAAACGATAGTTATTTTATCGCTCGCCAACCTATATCTCTTCTATAGTATTTATCTTCCCATTCTAAATCATCAAGTAACTCCAAAGCTTTTTTTCTTGATGATTTAAGATCTGACAGCATTACTGTAGCATTCAATACTCTACCACCATTAGATAAAATTTTTCCATTTTTTTCAGTTGTTCCTGCATGGAAAATTTGAATATTTTTTTCCTGATTATTTGGAAGATTTTTAATTTCTTTAAATTTTTCAAAACTTTCAGGATAGCCTTTACTAGCCGCTACTATGGTAATACATGGATCTTTTGACCACTTTGTTTTTTTAGAATCTAAGCTTCCTTCAATTGAAGAAATAATTAAATCAAGCAAATCATCTTCTAGCCTCATCATTAAAACCTGACATTCTGGATCTCCAAATCTTATGTTATATTCAATTAATTTTGGTTCATTATTTAAAATCATTAAACCAGCATATAAAATTCCCTTATAAGGACAGCCTAATTTTTCCATCCCGTTGATAGTTGGAATTATAATTTTCCTAATAATTTTTTCTTCAAGATTTTTGTCTATAATCAATGATGGTGAGTATGCACCCATGCCACCAGTATTTAAGCCTATGTCATTTTCTCCAATTTTTTTATGATCTTGAGCGGTACCAATTTGTTTAAAGTTTTTTCCATCAGTAATAATAAAATAACTAACTTCTTCCCCTTCAAGAAACTCTTCAACTATCACTTTGTTTGAAGATGAAAATTTTCCCTTTAGTATATTATTTATATCGTTTATTGCCTCCTCTTTAGTTTGACAAATTGTAACTCCTTTTCCTGCAGCTAAACCGTCTGATTTAACAACTATAGGAACATTCATTGTATCTATAACTTTAATCGCTTCTTCTAAAGATTTAATTTCAAAATATTTTGCTGAGGGTATTTCGAACTTTTTGCATAAATTTTTCATAAAAATTTTTGAACCTTCAAGTCTTGAAGCTTGTTTACTTGGTCCAAAAACTTTAATTTTTTTTTCACTCAAAAAATCTACAATTCCATTTACTAACGGCACTTCTGGTCCTACAATGACTAAATCAATTTTTTTTTCTAAAATAGATATATAAATTTGATTAAAATCAGAGATATCAACAGCTAGGTTTTCACAAATTTTTGCTGTGCCAGGATTTCCAGGCAAACAAAATAATTTTTTTAATTTTTTAGATTGTTTAATTTTGTAACATAGAGCATGTTCTCTTCCACCGCTTCCAATTACACACACGTTCATATATGTTGTTATTATAAGATAATGAGTAATATACCAGAGTTTTCTATAACTGAACTAACGAATCTAACAAGAGGAATTCTTGAAGATAATTTTAATTTAATAAGAGTGAGAGGTGAGATTTCAAGCGTAAAAAATTTTAAAGGCCATCTTTATTTTTCATTAAAAGATGAAAATTATGTTTTAAATTCTGTATGTTGGGCATCAAAAGTTCCTTATCTTCAAGTTCAGCCGGAAGATGGAATAGAAGTTATTGCCGAAGGGAGAATAAGCACATATGCCAAAAGTAGTATTTCTAGTTATCAGTTACAAGTAAACCAGATTGAAGTTAAAGGTGAAGGAGCATTGCTCAAACTTATTGAGCAGAGAAAAAAAAAATTAGAGATAGAAGGTATTTTCGATAAAAAATTTAAAAAACAAATACCATTTTTGCCAAACAAAATTGGAGTAATCACTTCATCGTCGGGATCTGTAATTATGGATATTATAGACAGAATCCAATCACGCTTCCCGACTAATATAAAACTTTATTCAGTTAGTGTTCAGGGAAAAAATGCTACGACAGAGATTATTAATGCGATTGATTTTTTTGAAAAAAATCCTGTTGACCTAGTAATTATAGCAAGAGGAGGAGGTGGCATTGAAGATTTAATGCCATTTAATGAAGAAAATATTGTCAGAAGGGTATTTGCTTTTAATAGTCCAGTTATATCCGCAATAGGTCATGAAACGGATTTTACATTATTAGATTTTGTTGCAGATCTCCGTGCCGCTACTCCAACAGCAGCAGCCGAAATGGCTGTTCCGGAGATTAAAAATTTAAAAGAAAAAAATAAATTTTTAGAGTCTTCTTTAAAGCAATCAATTAATATTTTAACCCAAAATTATTTAAATTTTTTAAGAAACATAAGATCAATTTTTGTGACAAAAAATTTAAAGAAAATAGTCGAAGATAATAAAAAGAATATATTTTATTTATATAAAAATTTATATTTAAATGTTAATTCATTCGTTAAATTAAAAACAACAGATTTAAAAAGTTTAAATATTATATTAAAAAGCTTAGATATTCAAAATACATTAAAAAGAGGATATGTTCTTATAAAAGATAAAAGTCAAAAGTTTATAAAAAATTCAAAAAGCTTAAAAAAAAATAATGAAATAAGAATTCAATTTTATAATGAAGAAATTGAAGCTCAAATTAAAATAAAAAAATGAGAGAAGCAAAACTTAGGTATAAACAAGGTTATTTTGAAATTATTTCAGAAGGTGATTATGTTATTTGTGCAGTATCCAAAAAAAAAATTTTGATAAAGGATTTAAGATATTGGAATGTAGATCTTCAAGAAGCATATTTTTCACCATTAGAGATAGATCAAAAGTTTAATAATGATTAACTTTGTTAAAATAATTCTCATTTTTTCTTTAATGGCATCACCATGCAACTCATTGGAGTTATATGGGAAGTTTGCTCAAGGTGGCCTAATTACTGGTAAAGTTGACAAAAAAATAGACTTATATGTTGATAACAAAAAAATTAAAATTAGTGATAAAGGTTATTTTGTATTTGGTATTCCGCGAGACCAAACTAATGAAATTGTAATAGTAACAAAAAAAAATAAAAAAGAAATTAAGAAATTAATTAAAAAAATTCAAATTAGAAAATTTAAAATTCAAAGAATTGATGGTTTACCAAAAAGAAAGGTTAGTCCAACTGCTGAAGATATGAAAAAAATTCGTAGTGAGGGAAAATTAATCTCAAAAGCAAAAAATATTAATTCAAATTTAAATTATTTTTTTGATAGTTTTATTCGACCAGCTAAAGGCATCACAACTGGAGTTTATGGTAGCCAAAGAATTTTAAATGGAAAACCAAGGAGACCTCATTATGGCATTGATATTGCGGCGCCTAAAGGCACGAGTGTTCTGAGTTCTAACTCCGGAAGAGTGATTTTATCAGAAAGGAATCTATTTTTTACAGGTGGTACAGTTATTATTGATCATGGACACGGCTTAATTTCTATTTATTCACATTTAGAAAAAACTTTTGTTAAGAAAAATCAGTTAGTAAAAAAAGGGGAAATAATTGCAACTGTAGGATCAACCGGAAGATCTACTGGACCACATTTAGATTTCAGATTATATTGTAATAATGTCCCTGTCGACCCAGACTTAGTGATTTCTTTAAACTAGATTCTCCACCTATCATGTGTCCAAATCCATTCACCTGGATTTTTAGTAATTATTTCTTCAATTTTATTATTAATTTTACAAGTTATTGAATACTCGTCGTCTTCATTATCTACATTAATTGGACTCTCAATTTTAATATAAAAATTATTTTCCATATTTCTCTTAATCGATAATGGCTGTAGAATATAATTATATTTTATTGCCATTTGTGCGGGCAGATTCATAGTCAAAGCCTCCTTGCCAAAAAAGTTTACCTTTATTCCTTGTGTTACTTTTTGATCTACCATCAAAGCTATATTCTCTCCTTTTTTTATTTTAGAAATTAATTCTCTAGCTGCATATTTATATTTTGAAATTCCCGGTATAGTTTTTGGAATTTGATTTTGGCAAATATGTTTTTTTCTTAAATATTCCATTACGGGATTTAAAAAAGGGTTATTCAGAGGCCTATAAAGTGCAGAAATATTGAAGCCTTTTTTTTCGAGGTACATTGCAAGTAATTCAAAATTGGCTAAATGTGCAGAAAAAAAGAGTATTGGTCTTTTTAAATTTTTTAATTCATTTAGTTGAGCCAAACCTTCGATTTCTACATTGTTATATTTATTTTTTTTTAAAAAGTTTAAATGCATATATTCTGCAAAGACACTGCCGTAATTGCTCCACATCTGATCCATAATTGATTGAATTTCCTCTTGATTTAGTTTTGGGAAAGCTATCAATATATTTTTTTCTATTTTTTTTGATGATCTAATGTGAGGGCCAATTTTTTTAAATATTTTAGAAAATAAATATGATGATTTTTTTAAACCAAGAATTTTTGAAATAGTAAAAAAAAACATAACTATTAAAAATTCTAAAAAATATTTAATTAATTTCATTTAAAAAATCTTTAAAATTATCTATTTGTAAATCAATTTCAGTAAAAAAAATATCCTTTTTGCATTTTGATGAAATGCTATTATAATTTTTTTCAGTAGTGATTAATTCCACACCTTTTTTTTTGTACTTAAGTATAAATTTTTTGATTTGATTGTCCGAAAATATATTATGATCAGGGAAAAATTTATTTTCAACTATATTAACATTATTTTTTTTCAAAAAATCTATGAAACTTTTATTATCTGCAATCCCAGAAAATGCAAAAAATTTTTTGTCATAGAATTTTTCTTTATTTTTTAAAACATAATTTGAATAAAATATTTTTATATCTTTTTTAAAACTCTTCAAAAGATTTTCTAATACAAAATTTTTTTTGCCATTAATTACAGCAACTTCATAATTTTGAATTGCACTCAATGTTTCTCTTAAAGGACCAGCTGGTAAAATGTTTTCATTACCAAAACCTTTTTCTGACTTAATACATAAAATTGATCTATTTTTTTTGAACGAAAAGTCTTGCATACCATCATCTAAAATTGCAATTTCAAAACCTTTTTGCTCTGCCTCAATTAGACCAGCTAGCCTATTTTTTGGTGTAAAAATTGTTGCTTTAGAATTTAACATGTTAATTTCGTCAATTTGATTTTGTCTAAACTTTTTAATTATACAGGTCTTTTTAATATCTTTTAAATTGTGGTATATTTTTTCTGTTAGCGGAGTTTTTCCAGTTCCACCTAGATAAATATTACCAACACAAATAGTTTTAATTTTAATTTCTTTTTTTAAAATTATTTGCTTTATTTTATTTATCTGAAACAAAATATAGTAAATTAATGAAAAAAGAAAAAAGCAGTATTTAAGTGGATGACTTTTGTCATTCCAAAATTTTGGTGTTGATAAAAACTTCATATTAAGATTTGTTGATTTAAAAAATTGATTGTATTTTTGTAAATTTCGTCACTATATTCTTTAATATACAAATTACTGTTTACGTTAATCTTATTATCCATAAGCTCTGAAATTTTTTTATATAATTGATCTGGTTCTTCAACAAGCGTAGCAAGTTTTTTTTGATTTAATTCATTATATATTTCTGTGAAATTAAAAATATATTTCCCGTACAAAATATTACAGCCATATCCAAGTGGCTCTATTGGATTTTGACCACCATGTTTAATAAATGATCCGCCCATAAAAACAAAATTCGTGAAATTAAAAACTTCATCAGCTAGTCCAAATTCGTCTACAAGAATTATGCCATTAAAATTATTAATAATTTTATTCTCCGAAGTTTTTTGTAAATTAATATTTTCAGATAAAATTTTTTCTTCAATTTCACTAATTTTATTTAAATGTCGCGGTATTAAAAATGTTGAGCTTATATTACTATTTGAAAATAATACCTTGTGAGCTTGTATAATATAGTCAATCTCTTCAAAGTGAATACTCATTGCACACCAGCTATTACTGATATTAGAAATATTAAGATTGTTTTTATTATGCTTTTTGTGTTGAATAAATTTTAAATTTCCAAAGTATTTTATATTTTTGATTTCAAAATATTCTAAAAATTTTAATGTTTCTTGATTTTGTACAGTAATATAGTCAAATTTTTTAATTAAATTTTGAAAAGTTTTTTTAAATAGGCGCCATCTTTTAAAAGAATTTATTGATATTCTACAGTTTAATAAGATTAATTTAGAAACTTTACATGTTTGCATGATCATGTTTGGCCAAATTTCGGACTCTACAAATATTGAAATTTTTGGTTTCCAGCGTTTTAAAAAATTAGAGATAATTATCGGACTATCTAAAGGTGCAAATTGATGAATTGTATTCTTACTTTGAAGATTTTCTTTAAAAAAAAAATATGAGCTTAAGGTAACGCTCGTTATTAAAATTTTTAAATCATTATCTTTTTGGTAATATTTGATAACTGGCAAAATTGATTTTATTTCTCCTAAACTGGCAACATGAAACCAAATAACATTATTAGTATTAACTATGTTAGAAATACCTAATTTCTCTTTATATCGATATTTATCTTCTTTATTTTTTTTAACCCTAAATTTTAATATTAGTGGCAGGAAAGGATGGGCTAAGTAGGTTAAAATTAGATAAATTATTTTCATTAATTATTAAGATTTTGTTGATTATAAAGTTTTTTATAAACAACTGAATCATTAATTAATTCATTATGAGAACCCTGCTCAATAACTGCTCCATTTTCGATAACGAAAATTTTATTAACATTTTTGACTGTAGATAATCTATGAGCAATTATAATAGTCGTTTTATTTTCGATAAGGTTTTCGATTGCTTTTTGAACTTGAGACTCTGATTCTGTATCTAAGGCAGAAGTGGCCTCATCTAACAAAATTATGGGACTATTTTTTAAAATGGCCCTTGCTATAGACAGCCTTTGTTTTTGCCCACCAGATAATTTAATTCCAGATTCTCCAATGATTGTATTATATCCATTGCTTAAATTTTTAATAAATTCGTCAGCTGCTGCCTTTTTGGCCGCCTCTTTTATTTGATTTTCGTTAGCCAAGATATCTCCATATCCTATGTTTGCTTTCACAGTATCATCAAAAAGCATGATGTCCTGACTTACTAGTGATATATTTTTCCTTAAAGACTCTAACTGAACTTTATTTATGTCTTGTTCGTCGATTTTAATACTCCCATCCTTTAAATTATAAAATCTAGGAATAAGATTTAAAATTGTTGATTTTCCACTTCCACTTAAACCCACCAGTGCAGCTGATGATTTACCCTTTACTTCAAAATTTAGTTTTTTTAATGCAATAGTACCATCAGGGTAAGAAAAATTTATATCTTTAAATTCAATTTTTCCTTCACCAATAGATAATAATGGCAATTTACTATCATGAACAATTTCATTACTTTGATCTATAATTTTATAAATTCTTTTTGCTGCAGTTAAACCCTCTTGTATTGTTAGGTTTATTCCGGCTAGAGCCTTAATTGGCTGATATGCCATCATTAAAGCTGTAAGGAAAGATACAAACTGACCAATTTCCATCGCACCTTGAATGCTTCTATATCCAGCAAATAAAATTACCAAAGCAATTGCTATCGCATTTATAGTCTCCATGATTGGTCCAGCGCGATGTCTCGTCTGTTCAACTTTTTTTTCTTTTTTTAATCTTAAATTTATAATTTCAGAGAATTTTTTTAATTCTTCCTTCTCTCTTTGATATATTTGAATTACAGATGTACCTCTTAAAATTTCTGATAAAAATTTTGTAAAATTTCCAAATGCGTCTAAATTTTCAGAAGCAGCTTTTTGCATTTTTTTACCAATTCTCTTTGAAGCATAAGCTGCAAATGGAATCATAGTAATCGCAACCAAAGATAATTGCCAATCTTGATAAAACATTACTCCTAGCAAGGCTATTAATGTGAAACTTTCTTTAACCAAGCTGAGTGAAAAGGCCATTATTGTACTTAATAGAATGCGGGTGTCGTTTGCAAAATTTGATATAAATTTTCCAGAATGTTTTTCAATTAGATAGGATAGGTCAGATATTAATATTTTTCCTGTCATTAACACTTGTATATTTCTCAAAACATTAAAAGCTATTTTAATAGTTGTCATTCTCACGATAAATATTGATAAAGCTTTGATCAAAAAAGTTACTATGATTGCTACTGGTATTAGAATGAGCATTGATGTATTTTTTTCAATAAATATTTTTTTTATAGCTGGATCAAGCAACCAGGCTATAAAAGCCGTTGTTAGGGAAGTAATAATTACAAATAAAAAAATAATTAAAATTTCTTTAAAATATTTTTTGATTTGTGTTTTAAATATTCTTATCGCTACTTCTTGATTACTTAGCTCCATTTTATTTACCTGCAATTGTTAAACCATCAATTATAATTGATGGACTATTAGTTGATGTTTTAAAATCTAAATCATTGCATGGTATTAAATTCTTAAACATATATTTTAAATTACTAGCTATGGTCACTTCATTTACAGGGTAGGCAAACTCACCATTTTCAATCATAATTCCAGATGCACCTACACTATAATTACCATTTGTAATATCTCCAGCTCGTCCAATAAGTTCTGTTACAAAAAAGGCCTTTTTTTGCTCAGATATAATTTTTTTTAAGTCCTCATTGCCATTTTCAAGGTAAAAATTTGTTGTGCCTCCACATCTGCCATTAGAGGTCATATTTAGAATTTTAGAATTATAGGTATCTAAAAGTAATTCATTAAATCTGCCATTTTTTACGACATTTATTTTTTTATTTTTAACCCCCTCAGCATCAAATGCTTGAGAACCCAGCCCCCTTTCAATTAATGGATCATCGATTATGTTAACCTCTTTTGAAAAGATATCTTTCCCTAAATATTCTTTTAAAAAAGATGTTCCTCTCACAAATGATGAACCAGATATAGCTGATGCAAAAGTTGAGAGTAAAGATTTAGAAACTCTTTTGTCAAAAATAACTGGCATTTTCCCAGATTCTATTTTTTTAGCTCCAAGTCTTTTACAAGCTTTTTCAGCAGCAATTTTTCCAATTGTTTTTGCATTTTCTAAATCTTTATAAAAACGAGATATTGACATCTCATAATCCCTCTCCATTTCACCATCTTCTTCAGCTAGTGCCTCGCAAAAGATTGAAAATGAAGAAGTATAATAACCATCACAAAATCCGTTACTGTTTGCAAAAATAAAATTTGATTTATTTTCAGAAAAGGAAGAACCATTTGAATTCTTTATTTTTGGAAATGAAAACATTTCATTTTCTATTTCTTTTAAATAGTCTTGCTTAAAATCGTTCGATAATTCTTTATCATCATAAAGATCCAGGTCCTGTTTATTATTTTCTAGTTCTTTTTTATCAGGAAGACCTACATATTTATCTTCAGGAGAAATTTTTGTACACTCAATACATTTTTCTATTAATAAAATAAGATTATTTTGATCAAGATTTGATGTTGAAACATTTGATTTTTTTTTATTTATGTAAGTAGTAAGGCCAAGTGAAAGAGTTTCTGATCGATCAAAATGTTCAATTTTTCCATTTCTAAAATTTAATGTTTCAGAAATATTATTACTTAAGCCTACTTCAACATCAGTGGCACCTAAATTTTTGGATTTTGAAATACATTTTGTTGCCAGATCTGATAGGAAATCTTTAGTTTTAAGCATGTTTAAAAACAAGTATTTGAATTATAAAAATAGACAACCCATAATAATTATTTATTTTAAAAAGACTTAAGTTTTGACTATTATTATTAATTTTTACCGACTTAATTTGAAATATTAAAAAAAACATTGGTATCAGGTAAAAAATGAATTCAAATTTAAACAAATCCACTATCAGCAGGTTAGAAATAATTAAAATTATAAAACTAAAAGAATAAACCAAAGTCAAAAATAGCTTAATATTTTTTTTAAACTTTATTGCAGTTGATTTAACTCCAATTTTTAGATCATCTTCCAAATCTTGCATTCCATAAATAGTATCATAACCTAAGGTCCAAAAAATTGCTGATAGATAAAGAAGAATGATTTCTAAATTAATTTCCTCAAAAAATACTAAGTAACTCAAAATTACACCCCAATTAAAAACAATACCTAAAAAAAGTTGAGGCCAGTAGGTTATTCGTTTCATAAACGGATAACATATAATCAATAAGCCAGATGCTAAGCCAAATAAGATTGTATTTAAATTAAATTGTAGAAGTATTGCTAATGAAAGAGAGCATAAAGCAATAATTAAAATCCAGGCACTCTTTAAAGATATTTTATTAGAAGCAATCGGTCTTGATTTTGTTCTTTCTACTTTTTGATCAATTTTTCTGTCAACAATATCATTATAAATACATCCTGCACTTCTCATTAAAACAGAGCCAATGAAAAAAAATAATAAGTATAAAAACCATTCATTATCCATGGGTCTTTTGTTTAAGGCAATTGCAAACCCCCATGAACATGGCCAAAATAAAAGCATAAAACCAATTGGCTTATCAAGTCGCATCAAAAGTAAATAATTTTTCATTTATTAAAGCAGTTTGGAGAGATCAGACAGATCTTTAATAATTTTATCAGGTTGATAATCAAGTCTATCAAACTCTTTTTCAAATCTATTAACCCAACATGTATGAAAACCGTATACTCCTCCACCTACGACATCCCAGGTATTTGAACTCATAAAGCAAACTTCATTTGGCGTACACTTGTATTTTTTTGTTACCATTTCATAAACTTTAGGATCTGGCTTATAAACTTTAATTTCATCAACTGATAAAATATTATCAAATAAATTTTTCACATTAGCGTGATTTACTAAGTCATTAAGTAGAATAGGGGAGCCATTGGATAAAATGCAGGTTTTAATTTTTTTGTCTCTTAAATATTCTAAACAATTTGATAACTCGGGATAAGCATTTAATTTTTTATATAGATTCAATAATTGATTTTTAAATTTAATATTAATTTTGTGCGCATCCATTGCAAAATCCAAAGAGTCTTCTGTGATTTTCCAAAAATCAACATATTTTTTCATTAATGATCTTAACCATGTATATTCAAGCTGTACTGTTCTCCAAGTTGAAGAAAAAGAAAGCCAATCCTCCCCAATTTCGCTGGATAGTTCTTGAGCTGCAGAATTAATGTCAAAGCAAGTTCCGTAAGCATCAAAAGCACAAACTTTAATATTTTCAATTTTCATAATGAGATATAAATTGATTTAATGACTAAAATTAGATTATTTTTCAATGAATCTCTAGAAGAAAAAAAAACAATTAATATTATTGATGATGATTATCATTATCTTTCAAATGTAATGAGATGTGAAGTTGGTTCTGATATTTTTCTTTTTAATGAAAATAATGGAGAATATTTATGCCGCGTCATTGAAATAAATAAAAAAAAACTAATTTTAGAAGTTGTTCAAAAAGCAGAGTATGAAAAAATCCAAAATAATATTAATTTAATTTTCTGCCCTCCAAAATCTCACAAACTTGATACTTTAATACAAAAATGTACTGAAATAGGAGTTAAAAGTTTTATACCTGTGATCTCTGACCACACAGAAAATCGAAAGTTAAATTTAAATAGAATTAGAAAGATTATTAAAGAAGCGGTAGAGCAATCTAATCAGCTTAATATTCCAGATATATTTGATCCGATAAGTTTTGATAAGTTTCTAAATCAACAAAAGGACAAAGTATTTTTTGCAGATATACAGTCAGGTATTAATTTTTCTAAATTAAAAATTAATTTAAAAGAAAATAATTCAATTTTGATTGGACCAGAGGGTGACTTTTCATCAAAGGAATTAAAGACTTTAAGATCAAACAATAATTTTATAAGTTTTTCTTTAGGAAAAAGAATTTTAAGAAGTGAAACTGCTGCTATTGCTTCTTTAGTTTTATTTAATAACTTTTTTAACTAAACTAGATACTTGTTCCGCCAACAGTAATTTGATCAACTAAGATCGATGGCTGTCCAACTCCAACAGGCACCCATTGACCAGCTTTGCCACAAGTTCCAATACCAGGATCAAGTTTCATATCATTTCCAACCATTGAAACTTTAGTTAAAATATCTGGACCATTACCAATTAAAGTAACGCCTTTTAATGGAGCTCCAATCTTTCCATTATTAATTTCATAAGCTTCAGTGCATGAAAATACAAATTTACCATTTGTTATATCTACCTGACCTCCACCAAACGAAACTGCGAAAATACCTTTATCTACACTTTTAATCATTTCATCTTGTGTATGATTTCCATTAATCATGAATGTGTTGGTCATTCTAGGCATTGGTGCATATTCAAAACTTTCTCTTCTTCCATTTCCGGTTGGTTCAACTTTCATTAGTTTTGCATTCATCCGATCTTGCATGAAATTTTTTAATATACCGTTTTCAATTAAGATATTTCTTGATGTTGGAGTGCCTTCATCATCAATTGTTAATGATCCTCTTCGACTTGCAATTGTTCCATCATCAACTACAGTTACATTTTCGTGTGCAATTTTTTGCCCTACCAAATTATGAAATGCAGATGTTTTTTTTCTATTAAAATCTCCCTCAAGACCGTGCCCGATAGCTTCATGCAAGATGATGCCTGGCCAGCCTGGACCTAAGACAACTTTCATTTCACCTGCAGGAGCTGGTTTACTGTCTAAATTGACTTCAGCTTGTCTGATTGCCTCATCGCAAATAGTCTTCCAGTTATCGCTACCAAGATAATTTTCATAATCCATTCTGCCACCGGTACCATAAGATCCTGTTTCTTTTTTTCCATTTCTTTCCATCATCACAGAAACATTAAATCTGACTAATGGTCTTTGATCTTTGTAAACTTGGTTGTCAGATTTTATAATTTCTACTGATTGGTGTTCACCAAAAAAAGATGCTGTCACTTGCTTTATATTTGGATTTTTTTGTCTTACATAATCATCTATTTTTTTTAAAAGCTCCACTTTTTCCTTAAAAGGTTTATTTTCAATTGGATCTTTGTCTTCATATAATTTTACATTTGTTCTTTTTGGGTTACTTTGTTTTTGAACTTTATTTGAACCATTGTTCATGTTTGAAACCAAATTTTGAGAAGCATCATTTAGAGATTTTTTTGATATAATATTAGAGTGACAAAATGCAGTTTTGTCGTCTTGGACCGCCCTAAAACCAAAACCTAAACTTGAGTCAAAACTTGTATTTTTAATCTTACCATCATCCAGTACGAGAGACTCACTTTTAGAATTTTCTAAGAATAGTTCACCATCATCACAGTTGTTTAAAGTCTCTGACACAACTTGCTCAGCCTGCTGTTGAGAAATGTCAGAATTGTTAAAAAAGTCGCTCATATATTAGTGTTTTGTCAAAGTGTCGCAAAGTACAATTTAGATGTTTTTGCTATAAAAGCAAAATCAAAATCATGAAAAAACTGTATACTTTATTTTTTATTTTCATATCTTTTTCTGCTCAGTCAGCGCAGCCCAAAGATTGGCAATTAGGTTTTCAGCCTGCGGTAACATCCATAATGCAAGACATAACTTGGATGCACAACTACATCTTATTACCAGTGATTATTGGAATAAGCGTATTTGTTTTATTCTTAATGTTATATTTAATGGTAAAATTTAGAGAGTCTAAAAATCCAACTCCATCCAAATCAACCCACAATGTTATGTTAGAAGTTTTATGGACTGTTATTCCATGTCTAATATTAGTCGTCATTGCAGTACCATCTTTTAAATTACTTTATAAAGAAGAAACTATTCCAAAAGCTGACGTAACTTTAAAAGCTATAGGTTATCAATGGTACTGGGGTTATGAGTATCCAGATGAAAAAATTGCTTTTGAATCTGTGATGATTGAAGATAAAGATTTAAAACCAGGTCAGCCAAGATTATTGGCAACAGATACAAAAATTGTAGTTCCGGTAAATAAAGTTGTAAAAGTTTTAATTACATCTGCCGATGTAAATCACGCGTGGGCTATGCCAGCCTTTGGAGTTAAACGTGATGCAATAAAGGGAAGAATAAATGAGACTTGGTTTAAGGCTGAGAAAGAAGGTGTTTATTATGGGCAGTGTTCAGAGCTTTGCGGGATTAAGCATGCGTTCATGCCAATAGAGCTTCATGTTGTTTCAGAAGATAAATACGCCTCTTGGTTAGTTGAAGCAAAAAAGAAATATGCAATGGAAGAAGATAATAATTCTAGAATTGTAAAAAAGAATAAAATTAAGGAGAAAATGTAATGTCAACATATACTGCATCTGCAGATCATGCGCATGATCACAACCCTACAGGTTGGAGAAGATGGTTACTGTCAACAAACCATAAAGATATCGGAACACTTTATTTGTGGTTCGCATTAATCGCTGGAGTTATTGGTTTTGCATTTTCAGTAATTATTCGAGCTGAGCTAATGTATCCAGGTGATGGAATTTTAGGTGGTAATTATCACTTATATAATGTTTTGGTTACTGGTCATGGCTTATTAATGATTTTCTTCATGGTAATGCCTGCAATGATTGGTGGATTTGGAAATTGGTTTGTCCCAATTCAAATTGGTGCACCAGATATGGCTTTTCCTAGAATGAATAATATTTCTTTCTGGTTATTACCTACAGCTCTTATACTTTTGATAGCTTCACTTTTTGTTGAAGGCCCTCCAGGTCAAACTGGTGTTGGAGGAGGTTGGACAATTTACCCTCCGCTTTCTACAACAGCTCAACCAGGTCCAGCGATGGATTTAGCGATATTAAGTTTACACGTGGCTGGTGCTTCTTCAATTTTAGGAGCAATTAATTTTATTACTACAATATTTAATATGAGAGCCCCTGGGATGACTCTACACAAAATGCCATTATTCGTATGGTCAATGCTAATTACGGCATTCTTATTATTACTTGCTGTCCCTGTATTAGCTGGAGGTATTACAATGTTATTAACTGATAGAAATTTTGGAACTGCTTTCTTTAATCCTGAAGGCGGCGGAGATCCAATTTTATTCCAACATTTATTTTGGTTTTTTGGTCATCCAGAAGTTTACATTTTAATTCTACCGGGCTTTGGAATGATCAGTCACATTGTGTCTACCTTTTCAAAAAAACCTGTTTTTGGATATCTAGGAATGGCTTATGCGATGGTCTCAATTGGTTTTGTAGGTTTTATCGTTTGGGCTCACCACATGTACACTGTGGGTATGGGTGCAGATACTCGAGCCTACTTCACTTTTGCAACTATGGTCATTGCAGTTCCTACAGGAATTAAAGTATTTTCATGGATAGCTACAATGTGGGGAGGTTCAATTAGATTTGATACCCCGATGCTTTGGGCTTTAGGATTTATCTTTTTATTTACAGTTGGTGGAGTTACTGGAGTAGTTCTGGCTAATGCAGGTGTAGATACTGCGCTACATGATACTTATTATGTTGTTGCACATTTCCATTATGTGCTTTCATTAGGTGCGGTATTCTCAATTTTTGCAGGTTTTTATTATTGGTTCGGTAAAATGTCAGGTTACGAAATTTCACCATTTTTAGGAAAGCTGCATTTTTGGTTAACTTTTATCTCAGTTAATTTAGTATTTTTCCCACAACACTTTCTAGGCTTAGCAGGAATGCCAAGAAGATATGCAGATTATCCTGATGCTTATGCAGGGTGGAATTATATTTCATCACTAGGATCTATGCTTTCAGTAGTAAGTTTAGTCGTATTTTTTGCTGCAGTTACTCACGCGTTTATGAGAAAGAAAGCTGTGGAAGCAAATTATTGGGGTGAAGGTGCAACAACATTAGAGTGGACTTTATCTTCTCCACCACCTTTCCATCAATTTAACGAGTTACCTAAAATTAAATAATTTGAAGTGTCTGCGAGAACAACTGAATTAAACAATACAACAGTAAGTTTCTCGCAGATTTTTATTTCCTTTTATGAGTTAATGAAACCAAGAGTGATGTCACTCGTGATTTTTACTGCTTTAGTCGGTTTAGTTATTGCTCCTGTAAAAGTAGATTTTTTAAATTCTGTTATTTCACTTTTCTTTGTAGCAATTGGCGCTGGTGCGGCCGGAGCATTAAATATGTGGTATGAGTCTGATACTGATAAATTAATGAGCAGAACTTGTCTTAGGCCTTTACCACTAGGCAAGTTAAAACAAGACCATGCTATGTGGTTTGGCTTATCAATGTCAATTCTATCAATAATTGGACTTTATTCTTTTTCTAATTTTTTATCTGCTTTAGTATTAACTATTACAATCGGTTTTTATTTTTTTGTTTATACAGTTTGGCTTAAAAGAAAAACTCCTCAAAATATTGTCATAGGTGGAGCAGCTGGTGCTTTCCCACCAGTTATTGGATGGACTATCGCAACGAATAGTATTTCAATTGAACCAGTTATTTTATTTTTAATTATTTTTTTATGGACCCCATCTCATTTTTGGGCGTTAAGCCTATATAAAAATGAAGATTACAAAAATGCAGGCATTCCAATGCTACCAGTTGTAGCTGGAGAAAATTACACAAAAAAAAATATTCTAATTTATTCAGTTCTTTTATTTCCATTTACAATTTTGCCATACTTTTTAGGTTTTGCAGGAATAATAAATTTGATTATCGCAATAGGTTTTGGGTTTTATTATATTTATTTATCATACAAACTTTTTAAAGAAGTTGATAAAAAAATTTATGACAAGATAGCTACAAAAATTTTTGTTTTTTCAATTTTTTACTTATTCTTTATATTTTCAACAATCTTAATTGATAATTATCTCGGCATTTAAATGGATAAAAAAACTAAGAAAAAAAATTATATCACTCTTGGAATATTAGTTGTTATTATGATTTTCTTATTTTTTATTACAATTTATCAAATTGGCGTTTCACTAAAATAAGTGTCTAAAACCTTTAAAATCAATCCTAAATACTTAGTAGTATTAGTTGTAGCGATGATAGGTTTATCTTTCGCTTCAGTTCCGCTTTATGATCTATTTTGTAGAGTTACAGGTTTTGGTGGAACTACTCAAAAGACTAATAAAGAGTCAAAGGTCGTTTTGGATCAGAAAATTAAAATAAGATTTGATGCGAATACCAGCCCTGATTTATCTTTTAACTTTAAACCTGCTAAAAATTTGAGTGAGGTTAAAATAGGAGAAGTTAATACTATTAAATTTTTAGTTGAGAATCAGCAACCTGAACCAGAAAAAGTGATATCAACTTTTAATACTAGTCCCCCAATTGTTGGTAAGTATTTTCAAAAATTGCAGTGTTTTTGTTTTGAAAAACAAACAATAAAACCCAATGAAATTAAAGAATTTACAGTCGCATATTATATAGACCCAAAAATTGTAGAAGACCCAGCGACGAAAGGGACCAGTGAGATAACTTTATCTTACAGTCTATTTAAAGTAAAAGATTGAGAATTATTATGGCAGCTGAAAAAAAACATGATTACCATTTAGTTGACCCAAGTCCTTGGCCGATTTTCTGTTCATTTGCAGCTTTAATTTTAGCAGTTGGTGCAGTTTATTATTTTACGTCTAAAAATTTATGGTTGGTTTATGTAGGGGCAGCAGTAACGCTATACGGTATGTTTATGTGGTTTAGAGATGTCATTAATGAGGCTGAGCATAATGGAGATCACACTCCGGTTGTGCAAATTGGTATGAGATATGGAATGATACTTTTCATTGTTTCTGAGGTCATGTTTTTTGTAGCCTGGTTCTGGGCGTATTTTGATGCAAGTCTTTACCCTGATGCAGTTGGCGGGTCAGTATGGCCGCCAAAAGGAATTGAAACATTGGACCCATGGCATATCCCTTTAATTAACACATTAATTTTATTATTATCTGGAACCACTGTAACTTGGGCTCATCACGCTCTATTAGAAAATGACAGAAAGAGTTTAAAACAAGGTTTAATTTTAACAGTTATACTAGGTGCAATATTTACAATGTTCCAAGCGTATGAATATGTGGTTGCACCATTTAATCTATCATCAGGAATTTACGGAGCTACATTTTATATGGCGACAGGCTTCCATGGATTTCATGTGTTAGTTGGAACATTATTTTTATTAGTATGTTTATTCAGAGTAAATGCTGGACATTATAAACCAGATCATCACTTTGGATTTGAAGCAGCTGCATGGTATTGGCATTTTGTTGATGTTGTATGGCTATTTTTATTTGCTGCAGTTTACATTTGGGGCAGTTAAAATTTTCTGAAGTCCAAATTTTTTAATTTATTTACTTATTTTATAATTCTCATACTCTTTTCACTTGGGTCTTGGCAAGTTTATAGGCTTCAATGGAAAAATGAACTAATATCAGAAATATCAAAGTCATACTTAAAGCCATCTAAAAATTTTAGTTCTAATTCAGAATTATACTCTAAAGTTCAAATTACAGGAAAGATTCTTCATGAACCCATATTTGTTTACTCGCTGGGATCAAAAGGTAGTTATGGGTATGATGTATATTTACCGATTGAAACTGTAGGCACAATTGTATTATCCAAGGCAGGTTGGTCACCAAAAAAATTTAAATTAGCTAAAAAGGACTTCAAAGACGTCAAAGTTTTTGATGCTATTTTATTAAAACCAAAAAGAAAAAATGCATTTACTCCTGATAATTCCACTGATCTTATTTTCTTTTTGGATATGTCATTACTTGAGTTAAATTATAAAAAAAAACTATTTCCTCTAATTGCAGAAAATAATTCAAATCTTTTAAAAGAGTATAATCTAAAAAAAACAGAGAAAATTAAATTACCAAATAATCATTTGCAATATGCTTTAACATGGTACAGTTTATGTTTTGTGATAATTATAGCATTCTTAGTTTACAGAAAAAAAATATGAAATATTTTAGTACAAGAGACAAAAACTTAGATTTAACATTTAAAGAAATATTCTTTAAAGGTCTTTCGCAAGATGGAGGTTTATTTTTACCAAAAAATATTCCAGTAATCTCATCTTCAGATTTAAAAAAGTTTAGCAATTATAATTTTCAAGAAATGAGCTATGAAATATTTAGCTTATTTGTAGGTGATACATTTTCTCAAGATGAATTAAGATCTATAATTGATAAAGCATACGCAACTTTCCGAAATGATAATATTGTAGACATCAAAAAGCTTGATCACATCTCTTTTGTACAGCTTCATCACGGACCAACATTGGCATTTAAAGATATTGCCATGCAAGTTCTAGGTCAAATGTATGAGTTTCTTTTAAAGGAGACAAATCAAAAAATTAATCTTGTTACTGCAACATCTGGAGACACAGGAGCAGCAGCTATTGATGCAATTCAAAATAAAAAAAATATTAATATTTTTGTTTTACATCCGGATAATAGAATTTCTGAGGTCCAAAGAAAACTCATGACTACCTATGATGCAAACAATGTTTTTAATATAGCAATCAAAGGTAGTTTTGATGATTGTCAAAAAATCGTTAAGGACATGTTTGTCGATAAAGAATTTTCAAATCATATTAATATGTCTGGTGTAAACTCTATAAATTGGGCGCGTATTATTGCGCAAATAGTTTATTATTTTTACATTTTTTACAAATGTAACAAAAAAGACTCTATTGTAGTTTCAGTTCCCACAGGAAATTTTGGAGATGTTTACGCAGGATATGTAGCAAAACAGATGGGCTTAAACATAAAAAATCTAATCGTTGCAACAAATCAGAATAATATTTTAGAACGCTGTATTAAAAGCGGTGAATATAAGCCTTTAGAAGTTGTTGGATCTATATCTCCTAGTATGGATATTCAAGTTGCTAGTAATTTTGAGAGAATTTTATTTTATTTATGTAAACAAAATTCCGATGAACTAAGTAATTTAATGAATGATTTAAAAACTAAAGGATTTTTTAATCTTTCACAAACTCAGTTAAAAAATTTACAAAAGGATTTTTCAGCAAGTAGCTGCAGCGAAGATGAAACTCTTGATATTATAAGAGATATTTACAATAATCATAAATATATTATTGATCCTCATACCGCAACTGCTGTCAAACCACTAAAACAAGAAAATTATAAAGATGATGAGTGTTTTTGTTTTGAGACAGCGCACCCATCAAAATTTCCGCTTGCAATTAATAAAGCTATTAATGAATTTCCTAATTTACCTAATGAATTCAATGGGATTGATAACAAAATAGAAAAATTTGATATTCTAGATAATAATATAAATACTGTTAAAGAATATATTTTAAAAAAAATTTAATTCTCAACTTCAGATCTAGCTAACTCATCTGCCATGTTATTATATTGATTATTGGCATGTCCCTTTACCCAATTCCACTGTACATTTTTCTCAGAATTTAATTGATCTAATTCATTCCAAAGATCTTTATTTTTTACATCTTGTTTATTTGCTGTTTTCCAGCCGTTTTTTTTCCAATTCGAGATCCATTTCTCAATGCCATCTTTAGTATATTTTGAGTCTGTATAAATTTCTAAATCTTTATCTTTAACGTATTTGAGAGCAGATATCACAGCAGTCAGTTCCATTCTGTTATTTGTAGTATTATCTTTCGAGCCAGAAATTTTCTCAATTTTTTCACCATTTAATATTATTGCAGCCCAACCTCCGCGACCAGGATTTCCAGAACATGCTCCATCAGTATAAATTTTAATCATATAAAGTTTTATGTAAATTCTTATAAAAATAATCCATTTTAATTAAATATTCGCGTGGATCTTTTTTCTTAATCTCTGCATTTTTTGGTGTGTTTTTTAAATCATATAATCTTGTTACAAAAAACCGAATAGCTGCACCAAGACACAGTATATTAAGTGATCTTAATTCTTTATTACTTATTTTTTTGATAGACAGGTATCCTTGTAAAAGTTTTTTGATTTTTAATTTGTTAATCTTATTTTGATTAAAACAGAATGCATTAATACATACAGCAAGTTCGTACAAATAAGGACTATTACAAGAAAAATAAAAATCTATAAATCCAGAAAATTTATCATTTTTGAAAAAAATATTATCTGGAAATAGATCTGCATGTATTATTCCACCAGAGATTTTTCTTGGTTTATTTTGTTTATATATTTTTAGATACTTTTTTAATTTTTTTGAATAATTAGGGTAATTTTTTTCGGTTTTATTAAATATTTTTACCCATTCATTAAAATCAAGAGTATTTTTTCTTTTAAGTTTTATCCGTGACGAAATTTGATGAAATTTTGCAATTTGTTTTCCTACATTTAAACAGTTTTTGTATGAAAGCTTTCTTTTTGACTTTCCATCTAGAAAAGACACAATAATTGCTGGTTTATTATTAATTTGAAAGATTGTTCTATTATTTTTATTTCTAATAGGTTTTGGGCATTTAATTTTTTTTTTGTTTAGCGCATCCATTAAATTAACAAAGAATGGTACATCTTGTTTACGAACTCGTTTTTCGAAAATCGTAAGTATTAATTTTTGTTTTGATGTTTTGATAAAGTAATTGGTATTTTCTATTCCTTCTTTGATGCCATGAAATTTTTCTAATTTACCGATATCATAATTATCAATAATTTTTTTTATGTCGATTAATTTTAGTTTTGTAAATACAGCCATTTTTTATTTTACATTTTTAAATTTTAGCATAGGTATGTATAGACTTATGGACAAAAAAGTTAAACAACCGATTCAAGTAAATCTTGATAAAGATCGTGTATATTTTTGGTGCACCTGTGGGCTATCAGACAAACAACCAATGTGTGATGGATCGCACAAAGGTAAGTCAGAAAAAAAATCTCAAAGTTTTAGAGTTGAAGAGACGAAGGAGTATTATCTTTGTACATGCAAATTAACTAAGAACCCACCATATTGTGATGGTTCACATAATTCTTAAAAATATAATTAATTAATATTTTTTAACTTTTCTATGGATTGTTTAACTTTAGAAAGATTAATTTCTTCTTGTTTTTTACCATCTAGATTTTCAGTTAAAACTTTTTCGACAGTTTCAAGAGCAACCTTTGTTGCCAATTTTTTTACCTGATTAATTGCATCATTTTTAGCTTGTTCAATTTTATTTTGTGCTGCTTTTTCTTTATTTTCTAAAGAAATCTTCATTTTTTCCAATGAAGCTGAAATTTCATCGTCACTTATTTTTTGAGCTTTAGCCAAAATATTTGAATTTTCTTCATCAGATTTTTCTAATTTACTTTTTGCCTCACTTAGAAGTTTTTCACTATTTGATTTTAACTCCTCTGCTTCATTAATTTTATTTTTTAACTCATTTATTTTATTATCAATTTGTCCCAACACAATTTGTGGAACTTTTTTAAAGACTAAAAGGAGCACAAAAAGAAAAAATGCGATAGCTACCCAAAAGCTTGCATCAAACATTTAATTTAATTCTCCCATTTTCTTTTTACTGATATCTTCAATCTTTTTAATAATAATGTTTTGATCAATTTCATCATTAAGTGATAGCTCTTTAAGTAATTCCCCAGATACTTGACTTGCAATCGTTTGCACATCTTTAATTGAATTAGATTTAAAACTTTGTATTTCTTTTTCAGCTTTCTCAGTAAGTTCTGAAATGTTTTTATCTAATTCGTTCTTTTTTTTATCAAACTCAGCATTTAATTTTTTTCTTCCGTTAGTGATAATTTCTTGAGCTTCTTTTTTTGAATTAGAAATTAATTCTTTATATTCATTATTTAATTTTTCAGTTTGCTCAGCTAAAGTTTTTGCTTCATCTACTAGATCACTTACGTAATCATTTCTTTGTTCAATACTTTCAGAAAGTCTTGGGAAAACTATTTTGGATATAACAATATACAGGCCTCCAAATGTTATAATTAACCAAAAAATTTGAGGCACCCAACTATTTGGATCAAGTTGGGGCATTCCACCGCTTTCAGCAGCAAAAGCTGCTGAAGAGGTAAAAATTGAAAATATTAAAACCCTTAACATTAAAAAATTATTTAAAATGCAAATAAGATAATTAATGCAACAACCAATCCAAATAATCCTGTAGCTTCTGCTAATGCGAAACCAAGTAATAAATTTGGAAATTGTTTTTGAGCCGCTGATGGATTTCTAATTGCTGCAGAAAGGTAATTACCAAAAATAGTACCAATACCTACACCTGCTCCAGCTAATGCTATCGCTGCAAGTCCTGCTCCAATTAATTTTGCTGCTGCTACTTCCATTTTTTCCTCCTTTGTTAATGATGTAAATTGAGCGCATCATTTAAATAGATGCATGTTAAAATTGCAAAAACATACGCTTGTAGAAAAGCAACAAGTATCTCTAAGCCAGTTAATGCAACAGAAAAACCTAATGGTAACCAACCACCTACTAAACCTAAACTAATCACAAAACCACCAAACACTTTCATCATAGTATGACCAGCCATCATGTTTGCAAAAAGTCTTACTGATAAACTTACGGGTCTACTTAGGTAAGATATCACTTCAATTACAACTATAATTGGAAGCAATACTACTGGTACTCCTGAAGGTACAAATAATTTTAAATAACCAAAGCCATGTTTAACAAAACCTATAATTGTAACACCTATAAAAATAAAAATTGCTAGTGCAAAAGTGACAATAATGTGACTTGTAACCGTGAACGAGTAGGGGACCATTCCAATCATGTTACAAAATAATACAAAAAGAAATAAAGTTAAAATAAATGGAAAATAAGGTCTCGCCTTACTGCCTGCAGTTTCAGAAATCATTTTTGCAACAAATTCGTAGGCCATTTCAGCTAGCAATTGTAGCCTTGATGGTACTAACGATTTTTTTTGTGTCGCAAATATAAATAATAAAGAAATTGTAGCTACTGTAATTACCATAAATAAACTTGCATTACTGAATGAAATATCAAAGTTTCCTATTTCTATCTTTGGGCCAATGGTTTTGACCTCGAACTGATTCATCGGATTTGCCATAAAATTTAGTCTTTATTAATCATTTTAGAAGATCGCACAACATTAAATATGCCTGCAACTGATCCGATAATAAAAAAAATTATTATAAAAACTGGCGTAGTTTCAAGCCATTTATCAACATAAAATCCTATGAAGCTTGCGACAAAAACGGCAGCAACAAACTCTGTGCCCATTTTCATTGCAATCCCTAGAGGACTAGCATTTTTTTCTTTGATTTCTTTTTTTTTTAACTCAGATTGAATTTCTTTAACTTTGTCTTTTAATTCTTTGAGTTCCATTAATTAATTTATGCTACTAATTCTTCAGCCTTATCTAAATTAACAGCAACTAATTGGCTTACACCCCTTTCAGCCATAGTCACTCCGTACAATCTATTCATTTTTGACATGGTAAGCGCATGGTGTGTTATGATTACAAATTTTGTTTCTGTAAGTCTTGTAAGTTCTTCTACTAATCCATTGAACCTAGTGACGTTAGCATCGTCTAGAGGTGCATCGACTTCATCCAAGACACATATTGGTGCAGGATTAATCAAAAATACCGCAAAAATTAATGCAAGCGCTGTTAAAGCCTGCTCCCCACCAGATAATAGTGTGATCGATTGAAGTTTTTTACCTGGTGGACTGACTAAAAGTTCAAGGCCTGCTTCTAGAGGATCATCGGACTCTATTAGTTCTAATCTTGCATTTCCACCTGCAAATAATTTTGTATATACATCATTAAATTTTCTATTAACTTTCTCAAAAGCATCTAACAATCTTTCACGTCCTTTTTGGTTTAAATCATTGATACTTGATTTAAGTTTTTGAAGTCCATGAACTAAATCTTTTCTGTCATTCATCATTTTATCTATTTTATCTTGCAGTTCTTTAGTTTCGTTGTCTGCTCTCAAATTTACTGCACCCATTGACTCTCTACTTTTTTTTAGAAGTTCCAAATGATTTTGGGCATCTTCTATTGATAATTGATTTAGATTTTCAATTTTTGAAAAGTCAGCAATGCCATTTAAATCTATGTTAAAATCAATTAAACTTTTTTGCTGCAATTCTTTTAGTTTAGATCTTAAACCTTCAATAATTGTTTGTGATCGCACTCTAAACTCAGTTTTTTGCAGTGTACTTTCGTTAATTTTTTTTAAAGCTAAATTTAACTCATTAATTTTATTTTCTTTAATGATGAGATTTGACTTTATACCCTCAATATCCTCTTCTATATTTTTAATATTCTGTTGATACGAACCTCTTTTTTCTGCAATTTGTCTTGGTTTATCCTCTTCTTTTTCTAATCCATTTTCTAAAGAGTTAACTTTTTCTTTAAGCTCACCTAGTTTATTTGTTGAATTTTCTTTTAAATCTCTCCAGTTTTGAATTTCTTTATCAATATTATTGAGCCTTTCTTTTCTTTTGATTGCTTCTTGCTTTACTAAATCATATTTACCAAATCTTGATGCATATTTTTCCTGTTGATTTTCAATATTTTCAAATTCTTTTTTAAATTCTTGTTGAATAGTATCTTCATTGATTTCTTCTTTATTTTTAACAATATTAATCAGTTTATTAAAAAAACTTTTAAGAGCTTCTTTTGCTTTGTTTAGTTGATTTAAAGAATCCTTGTAATCGTCTGTTGCTGCTTTCTCAATTTCATAATAATTTTTTTCAACTTCAGCAATATCATTTCTCTCTTTAATAAGCCTCTCCTCATTATTAGTTGAATTTGCTATGATTTCTTTTTCTCTGCTAATATCTGAATAAGTTAATTTTATATCCTTTTTTATTTTTTCAATTTCAATTTTGACTCTTTCCTCATCTTTATTGATTTGATCAAATTCAATTTTTAATTTTTGCAAATTTGAGCTTAACTCGTTTGATTTAATATTTATTGGTTGAATTTCAGCTTTAAGTTTTTCAATTTCATTCTCATTAAAGTTTTTTTCAATATTTACAGCGCTTATTTCGTCTTCAAATTCATTTAGCTTATCTTTGTTTTCTTCAATTTCTTTTTCAACCTGGGTAGAATTTAAAAATATAATAGCTGCTTCATATCTTCTAATTTCATCTGAAATTTCCTTATATTTTGATGCCTCTTCTGCTTGCTTAACTAAATTCTTAAGTTGATTTTCTGTTTGCTTCATTAAATCGTCAGCCTTTTTTAAATTATTCTCAGCTGCATTTAATCTTAACTCTGCCTCATGTCTTCTGGCGTGTAATCCCGCAATACCTGCTGCTTCTTCTAATATTGCTCTTCGATCAGTCGGCTTTGCAGTTATTAAAGCTCCGACACGTCCTTGACTAACCATTGATGGAGAATGCGGTCCAGTAGATAGGTCGGCAAAAACAATTTGAACATCTTTGGCTCTAACTTCTTTACCGTTAATATAATATTTTGAGCCTTTATCTTTTTCTAACTTTCTTTTTATTTCTATTTCTGGAATACCTTTAAATTGTACAACATCATCGTTATTTTCAAGTTTTATAGAAACTTCACAAATATTTTTTGATGGTCTATTAGATGTTCCATTAAAAATAACATCTTCCATTCCAGATCCTCTCAAACTTTTAGCAGAAGTTTCACCCATTGCCCATCTAAGAGCTTCAACAACATTTGACTTACCGCAACCATTTGGCCCAACTATTCCGGTGAGACCTTTTTCAAAATAAAAATTTGTTTTATCAGCAAAAGATTTAAATCCAGAGACTTCTATTTCTTTAAATTTCATTTATTAAAGTAATTTATCTATATATTTTTCAAGTTCTTTTGTGGAACCTTTAAATTTTTTTTCATTTATAATTAAAGTTGGTGTAGCGTCTATTTCATATTTTGATTGTGCTTTTATTCGGTTTTGTAAAACAGCATCTTCATTCTTTTTATTTTTTAAACAGTCTTGAAAATCTTTTCCTTGCAGCCCAAGTTTACTCGTTATTTTTTCAATGTTTGATTCTAATTCCTTTAAAGTTTTTGCATTTGTCCATTGTGGTTGCGTTTTATAAATTTCATCTAAATAGGATTTTTGTGATTCTAAAGGCAGACATTTTTGAATTTGAGCAGCTTTTAATCCAGGTAAATCTAAAGGGAAATCCATATGCTTAATTAACATTTTTTCATTAGATACATATTTTTTTAATAATTCAGGTAAAACATTTAAGTGGAAGTCTGCACAATAAGGGCAAGTCAAAGATGAAAAAACTTGTACAACTATTTTAGGTTCTGGATCTAATTTACCATAATACGGAAAGTCATCCTTGGCATTTGCTGACATTGAAAAAAATGCAACAAAGATACATATAAATATTTTATTTTTTATCATTACTAAAATTCTTAAGTTTATTTTTTAACTCTTCATCATTTAATGAATCTATCAAATTCTCCATTTTTTTGTTTAATTTTAAACCCTTTTTGACACCTTGTGGACTCTTGTTTTCTTTAATATTTATCAAAATTTTACTTGCAAACTTAAACCCTAAAAAAGAGTTAACCTTTTCTATAATCTCGTCTCTAGAGTAATCAACTTCGATAAGATAGTTTCTATCTACTTTTAAAAAAATAGAATTTTCACTATTATATTTTTGAACTTTAACTAATTCACACTTTTTGGATAGATTTTCACCAACTATTTTTTTCCAAGATTTTTTAAGATTTTCATAATTACTTGTGGGGTGGTTTTTAATTAATTTCTTCAAATTTTCTGGTAATAAAGTGTGAATAGGTTTTAAAGTACTAAAAGATCTATTTTTTTTCATTTTGTTATGCACTCATCAATATCAAAAAAAATTTTAGCTTGGTATCAAAAATATCAAAGAGATTTACCTTGGAGAAAATATAAAAATCAAAAAGATAGGCATTATAAAGTTTTACTTAGTGAATTCATGCTGCAGCAGACTCAGGTAAAAACGGCATTGCCTTTTTTTAACAACTTCTACAAGAAAATTAATTCTTTGGAAAAACTTTCGAAAACAAGTCAGACAAAAGTAAATAAATTGTGGCAAGGTTTAGGTTATTATAGACGAGCAAAATTTTTATTAGAAACATCAAAGATTATTAAAAAAAAATATAATTATAAACTTCCAAGCCAATATGAGGATTTGATAGCATTACCTGGTATCGGAGACTATACCGCAAAAGCAATATTATCAATTGCGTTTGACAAAAATGAAATTGGAATAGATGGGAATGTAGAAAGAGTTGTTACTAGAATTTTTAATATTTCCGGTAAAAAAAAAATTTTAAAGTATGTTGAGGGATTAAAAGTTGAAAAAAAATCCAGTTTTTTAATGCAAGGTTTAATGGAGCTTGGTGCACTAATTTGCAAACCAAAATTGCCGCTATGTAGTGATTGCTTTTTAAATAAAAATTGTAAATATTCATCAAATAAAAAATTTAATCCAGATAAGAAAGTAAAAACAGAAAAAAAAATAAAAAAATTTATAGCTATTATTTTTCGTAAAAATAAAAAAATATTGTTGAGACATGAAAAAAATCTTGGTCCATTAAAAGAGTTTTTGAATGTGCCTTTGGTTCCCGAGATATCACAAGAGGGTCGTAATTATAAAAAAATTCTAAAGAAAAATAAAAATTATCAAAATCTTGGTATATTAAATATATCTATATCAAATTTTAAGGCAGAAATATTATGTCTTGAAACAAAGAAAATGATAAAAGTTAATCGTCCATATTATTTTATGAATGCTACAGAGCTTAAGAGTAAATTTATTTCCAGCTTTTTAAAAAAAATATTAAAAAAGATTAAATTTATAAAATGAAAAACGTAGCTATAGTTGGAGCAGGAATTTCAGGGTTAGTACTAGCATCATTTTTAAAGAAAAATGACAACTATCAAATTACAATTTTTGAAAAAGATTTAATTAATAATAAAAATATAAATGGAATTCAAATCTCACCAAATGCCTTACACATTTTAAATAGTTTGGATTTTGATCGACTCGATCATAATAAATTTTATTCAGTTAAAGGAATTAATTTTTTTGATATTTTCGAAAAAGAAAAAATTGCCTCAATGAAATTTAATTATTTAAATTCAAATCAATATTTAACTATGAATAGATCAGATTTAATTGGCTTTTTAATTAAAAATTATTCTTTAGAAAAAAATATAATTAATAAAAGTGTATCTGAAATCATTCATAATAAAGTGATTTTGAAAGATAAATCTAATTTCGAATTTGATATTATTGTTGTTGCTGACGGTATATTTTCAAAATTAAGGCCTGCATTTGTAAGACCATTATACTCTGGTTTCTGTGCGTATAGAGGTTTTTTTTCTAATTCTGTACAGGAGGAATATATCAATCTTTTAATGGGTAAAAATTTTCATTTGGTAACTTATCCAATAGATCAAATGAAAAATAATTCGTTCACTCTAGTTTCAAAAACAAAAAAAAATCCTGATGATGATAATTATAATAATTTAGCTACAAACTTTAGTGAAATGTTTCAGGATCTGCTACCAGAAAGATTTAAAAAAGTTTGTATTTGTGAAAATATAAAATCTTGGCCAATTTACTCATTAAATAAAATATTTTATGGAAATGATAACACTTTTTTTATTGGCGACTCTGCTCATGGATTTATTCCATCTAGAGCCCAAGGAGCTGCACAGGCTATAGAAGATTCATTTGCTTTGTATAAAATTATTTCGAGCAAGAATTTATCAGTTAGACGGTTTTCTAAATTAAGATTAGATAGGGTAAAAAAAATTAAAAAAAAATCTGAAAATAATTTATTTATTTTTCATCAAAGTTTATTAATTAACAGATTAATAAGAAATTTTATTATTAGAATAATTTGTAAATATAAATTTTTGACGAAAAAATTTAACTCCTTTATATTTGATTATAAAATTGAAAGAAATCTATAAAGAACTTCTAATTTTTTTTCTTAAATAATCAATCGGTTCAAGCTTACCTTCAATATTGAAATGCCAGTATGACCATCCATTGCAAGACGGCATTCCTTGAATTTCAGCGCCAACTTTATGAATAGACCCTTGAATTTTGTTGCAATATATTGAACCATCCGACATTACCTTTGCTTTGTATCTCTTTTTTAAATCAAATAAGTTTAAACCAGGTTCTACGATACCCGTCTCTACCAAGTATCCAAAAGGAATTCTTTTTTCTTTCTTTTTATTAGTCATAGGAATATTGAAATTTTCATCAATCTCTTTAATTCTTTTAATTCTTTGTTCAGCTGCCTTGAAATATTTTTTTTCTTTTTCTATACCTATAAAGTTTCTTCCTAATTTTTTCGCTACTGCTCCAGTTGTTCCAGTTCCCATGAAAGGATCTAAAACAATGTCATTTTTGTTACTTGCACAAAGTAATACTCGATAGAGAAGAGCCTCTGGCTTTTGAGTTGAATGAATCTTTTTATTTTTAGATGTTATTCTCTCTGATCCATTACATATTGGAATATCCCAATCAGACCTTAGTTGTTTATCTTCATTAAAAGTTTTCATTGAATGATAGTTGAAAGTATATTTTGATTTTTCGGATTTTGCTGCCCATATTAATGTTTCATGGGCATTTGTGAGTCTAGTACCTTTAAAATTAGGCATCGGATTTCTTTTGTTCCAAATGACATCGTTTAAAATCCAATAGCTATTATCTTGTATTAATTTTCCAACTCTAAAAATATTATGATAACTACCTATGACCCAAATAGATCCATTTTTTTTTAAAATTCTTTTGCATTCTTTCAACCAACTATTTGTAAAATCATCATATGTTTTAAAAGAATCAAATTTATCCCAGTAGTCATTTACTGCAGATACTTTAGAAGCATCAGGTCTGAAAAGTTTATTTTTTAATTGAAGATTATATGGAGGATCAGCAAAAATTAAATCTACACTTTCAGATTCGATTTCTTTAAGCTTATCTAAACAATCTTGATTATATAATTTTGCAAAAGTCATATTTCAACCGGAGGTAGAATAGACTAAATATACTTCTTTTTGTCAATGACCTTCAATTATCAAATAGTGTTAAAGTTTTTTATAGACTCAATATTTTGTGTATTGGAGCAAATGATTTTCGATGGTGAACTGTAATACCGTGTTCTTTAATAGCCTTTAAATGTTTTTGAGTGCCATAACCTGAATTTGTATCCCATGAATATTGAACAAAATTCTTTGAGAGTTTCGACATTATTTGATCTCTATACACTTTTGCAATTATAGAAGCCGCAGCAATTGACGGGTACTTAGCATCACCCTTGATTTTTGTAATTATGTTTTGGTTTGTTTTATCGAATGACCAAGGGCCATCCACTAGTATTTTATGATCTTTTGGTAAATCAAATTGGTCAACTGCTCGTTTCATTGAAATTAGCGAAGCCTGAAGAATGTTAATTTTATCAATTTCATCTACTTCGGCTATACCTAATTTAAATTTACTTTTTATTTTTAATATTTCAAAAACTTTCTCTCTTTTAACCTTTGATAATTTTTTAGAATCATCAAGGCATTTATAATCGAAATCTAAAGGTAAAATTACAGCTGCAGATACTACAGGGCCCGCGAGTGGGCCTCTGCCAACTTCATCAACTCCAACAATAAAATTAGATATTTTTTTTTCTTCTAAGATGCTTAGCACAAATTTTGTTCGATAATCTTTTGTTTTAAATTTTTTAAATCTTTCCACGATGCTTTTTTCTGCGAGGGTTGTCTAAGCAAAAAAGCCGGATGATAGCTCGGCAAGCAATCATATTCATTATTACTTATTTTAATTTTATTCCAATGACCCCTTGATTTAGTGAGTGACTGAGTATTTTCAAAAAAAAAATTAAATGTCACAGATCCTAAAATAAAAATAATTTTTGGATTTATTATTGTAATATGGTCAAATATTATGGATCTGTAGTTTTTAATTTCGACAGGACCTAATTTCTTATTATCTTGCAATCTAAAATTTATTATATTTGTAAGATATACTTTGTTTCTATCAAGATTAATCGCCATTAGCATTTTATCTAAAAGCTCACCAGATTCACCAGAAAATGGTTTTCCATTAATTTCATCAGAAACTCCAGGCGCATCACCAATAATCATTATTTTAGATTTAGAATTTCCATCAGAAAAGACAAGTTGATCTTGTTTTTTATTATAGAAGTCTTTTAAGTTATTAATTTTTTTCTTTAAGTCATTTAAAGTTAGACAACTATTGCTGATTTTTTTATTAAAAATAACTCTGTCATAAACACCCGATGATTGATAGAAATCAAAGATATTTTTATTTTGCATCATATTCATGAACTTAAAAAAATTTTTAATAATTTGTAGTATTTTATTTGCATTATCCACTATTGAGGCAACAGCTTTTATTTTCAAAAATAAAACAATTATTCAATCAGATGATTATATTAAAAATTATTTGTATAGTTCAATTTTATACGATGAAAATAAACACAACTTGGCAGCGAAAAACTTAGACAAAATAAATGAGCTGACAGGAAGACATATTGAATATGACATTAAATATATAAGTTCTTTAGTAATTAGCGGCAAACTAAGCGAAGCTGCAAAAGTAATATCTGAAACTGAAAAAATATACTCTGGTATTTTTTTATTTGATTTTATTAGGTCAGTTAATTTTTTGAAACAAAAAAAATATAAAGAAGCGTTAATAGAAATAAAAAAAATTAAGAGTAATGATTTGGTTTTTCAAGAATTTCAAAATTCGTTAATTTTTTGGATTGAAATTAGAGATAAGAGCAAAAATCAATTTAATGCTATTAAGAAATTTAAATCGAGAAATCTAAGTATAGGTTTAATCAATAAATTTTTATCATCTAGATACATTGAAGATTTAGACTTATACAATTACTATAACAAAAAAATTCTCAATTCAAATGAGCTAATAAGATACCAAATCTTTTCTGCTTGGAATGAAAAAAAAATAGGTAATAATAAAAAAGCTTTGAGCATATTAGAATATGCTTTTATTAATGATGATAGAAATTTACTTTTAAAGCAGTCAATAGTTGATTTTAATAAAAATAATAATCAAGTTTTACTTTTTTTTGATCCAAAAAAATTTGAAGATAACATCGCTGAAATTTTTTATTTATTTTCAAATTTATATATGCAGAGGGATGACGATTTTTCAAAATTACTTCTATCACTATCATTAAAATTTAATGAAAGATTTTTATCAAATCATCTAGCTTCTTTTGAAAACCATATAATAGAAAATAATTTGGAAAGAATAAATTATTTATCAGTCAGCAAACTAAAAAATATTGGAACAGAATATAAATGGTATGTAAATTATCAAATGGCAGTTCAAGAAGAAAAAAAAAATATAAATTTTTTAGAAAAAACTATAGTTAAAAATGATTTATTTTTGAAAGATAAATATTTTGATTTGGCAAATTATTTTAGAGTAAAAAAAAATTATGAACTAGCTTTAGATTATTATAAGAGAATTGAAAATATGAATTTAGATCTTGATTGGTCTTTTTATTATTATGTAGGAATTTGTTATGAAAGATTAAAAAATTGGGAATTGTCAGAAAAAAACTTAAAAAAATCTTTATCTCTTTCTCCAAAAGAATATTCAGTAATTAATTATTTAGCTTACAGCTGGCTAGAAAGAAATAAAAATATTAATGAGGCAACTAGGATGTTGGAAGATGCCGTAAAATTAAGCAAGTGGGAGCTGGGCTATATTATAGACTCTTTAGGTTGGGCTTATTTTCTACAAAAAGATTTTAATAAAGCAGAAAAATTATTAAAAATTGCCTATGAAAAAGTATCATCAGAAAGCGAGGTATACGATCATTACGGTGATGTTTTGTGGATGAACAATAAGTATTTACAAGCACGTTACGTTTGGAAAAATGCACTAAATTTAGAAAATATTGATCCTGAGAGAGAAAAAAGAATAAAAGATAAAATTGTAAATGGGTTAAAAATTAGTGAATAAAATTAAATCATTTGCCAAGGTAAATTTATTTTTAAAAGTTGTCGGAAAATCTAAAAATTATCATAATCTCTATAGTTTAATTTCTCAAATAAACTTATTTGATGAAATATCAATTCAAGAAACATCAGCAAAAAAAAGTAAATTTTTATTTACAGGACCTTTCAAAATCAAATCAGAAAAAAACACTATTTCTAATTTAATTTATTTAATGAAAAAAAAATTTTTATATTTAAAAGATAAAAACTTTATTGTACGAATAAAAAAAAATATACCAAATGGTTCTGGACTGGGTGGAGCATCCTCAAATGCAGTAACTGTTTTTAAACATTTAAAAAAAAAATATAAACTAAAAATCTCATATAAAGAGAGTCTTAAATTATTAGCAAAAATTGGAAAAGACTGCCCTTTATTTATTGATAATAAAGTAAAATTAATAAAATCTTCAGGGGAAAGATATGTAAAATTTCATCATAAGTTAAACTTAAAATTACTTATAATTTTTCCAAATCAATCCATCTCAACAAAAAAAGTTTTTAACAAATTAAACAAATTTTCAAAAATTAGTATTAATAAAAAAATTAATTTGGCAAAAAAACTTTCATTAATAAATTTATGCAAACTTTATAAAAATGATTTATTTGCTCCAGCATCTAGAATTTCAAAAAAAATTATAGATTTGAGTAAAATACTAGATAAACTTGATAGCATCTTATATTATTCAATGACTGGAAGCGGTTCAGCTTTTTTTGTTATTTGCGATACTAAAAAATCACTTTTAAATATTCAAAAAATGATTAAAAAGCAGAAAAAAGCTTTTTGGACTACGATAGCTAAAACAATTTAATTGTTAAATTAATTGGGGCATAGCCAAGCGGTAAGGCAGCGGTTTTTGGTACCGCCATTCCTAGGTTCGAATCCTAGTGCCCCAGCCAACAAAAATGATTTCTAATCTTATAAAATTGAATGAATATGAGGAAGCGAAAAAGGTCTTTCATATAATTAATTCAGATGAAGAAGATGTTGTATGTTTATTTGTTGGCGGATGTGTAAGAGATTTGCTTTTTGATAAAGAACTTTCTGATATTGATTTTGCAACTTCATTAGAACCTGAGCAAGTAAAAAATAAACTCAATAAATCTAATATTACTTATGATGACACATTTGAAAAATATGGTTCTATAAAAGTATTTATCAATAATAAATTTTTTGAAGTTAATACTTTAAGAAAAGATTTTAATGAAGATGGCAGGCACGCAAGCGTAATGTTCACCAAAGATTGGAGACAAGATGCGCTTAGACGAGATTTTACAATTAATTCTATTTATTGCGATCTTGATGGCAGGGTTTATGATCCTTTTAAAGGTGTTGATGATATAAAAAATGGATATATAAAATTTATTGGAGATCCAGCCAAAAGAATTAAAGAAGATTATTTAAGAGCTTTAAGATATTTTAGATTTCATATCCAATTTTCAAAACATGATCATGAAGAATATGTCTTAAAATATATTAGTCAAAATCAAGATAATATAGAGAATTTGTCTAAAGAGAGATTAATTGGCGAAATGAGTAAAATCTTAATAAGTGGACTTGGTTATAAATTATTTTCAAATAATTTTTCTAAAGATCTTTTTTTATCAGTTTATAAAGGAATAAAATATTTAACACGCCTAGAATTCAAAAGAAAAAAAAGAATTTTAAAAAAAGAAGTTGATTGGGTAGTTTTAATATCGCTATTGTTAATTGACCAAACAAGAAATTTTGAAAGATTTGTAAAAGATTTTCATTTATCAAATGAAATTAAAAATCGTTTAAATAATCTTCAATTGCAATTTACTTTTAAAACAACAGATACAATTGAAAAAATTGAAAATTTAAAAAAAGCTGTTTTAAAATATGGAGTTGCATCAGTTATTGATTTTATTCATTTTCAATATTTGGTTAATGAAAAATATCACTATGATTTATATGAGAGTAATCTTAAAGTTATAAAGGAAACAAAACCTCCAGAATTTAAATTTGATGCAAATATCCTTATCAAAAAAGGTTTTAAAGAAGATGCAAATTTAGGGAATGCAATTAATTTTTTAAAGCAAAGGTGGGTAGCAAATAATTATGAAATTAGAGATAAGGATATAGACGACGCCATTCAATTATTTAAATAATTAAATATATTGAACATTTGTTATTTCAAAATTTTTTTCACCAGAGGGAGTTTTTATCTCAGCAAATTCTCCTTTAGTTTTTCCAATAAATCCTCTTCCCATAGGTGATTGATAAAATAAAAGTCCGTTCTTTACGTCGGCTTCATCTTTGCCAACTATTTTATACTTACTTTCTTTGTCAGTTTCTAAATCCTTGACAGTGATGGTTGCACCAAAAATTACTTTATCGTCTTTTTTTAATTTTGTAACATCAATGACATTTGCTGTCGCGATAGTTGTTTCAAGCTCTTTAATTCTTCTTTCGTTCAAACCTTGCTCTTCTTTTGCTGCATGATATTCAGCATTTTCTTTCAAGTCTCCATGAGACCTTGCTTCAGCAATTGCTTGTACAATTTTAGGTCTTGTATTATTTTTTCTATCATCAAGTTCTACTCTAATTTTTTGTAAACCTGATATTGTTATTGGTTGCTTATCCATGATTTATATTAACATTTTGTCTTAGTTCAAAAAAGACATAACTTAATTAAATTTACCCAAATTGCCTTAAGGCTTCGGATGAAGCTATTGCTACACTGGTGGCTAAATTGAGCGAACGTGTATTATTTTTAATTGAAATATTCAGTTTATTTTTAATGGTCTCATGAACTTCTTCACTTACACCTTTGCTTTCACTTCCAAAAAGCAAGGTATCATTTTTTTCAAAAGTGAATTTAGTATAGTTATTTTTAGTTTTAGTCGTAAATAATATTACTCTTTCCTTTTTTTTGCTCTTCACAAAGGTATCAAAGCTTTCATGGTAAAAAATTTCACAATCTTTCAAGTAATCCATATAGATTCGGTCTAGTTTTTTTTCGTTAAGAACAAAACCTGCTGGCTTAATAATTTCTAGTTTCAGACCTAGGCATGCACAAGTCCTAATTATAGCTGCAGTATTTTGAGGAATATCTGGCTGATATAAAGCAATATTGATCATATTTTATCCAATCTGCGTCATTGTTGTATTAGAAAAATACATTAAATTAATAATATATATCTTACATCACAAAATTTAAAAAATGTCAGAAGAAGATAATAATAAAGATAAACCTACTAGAAGGGAATTTATTCATATTGCCACAACAACAGTTGGAGCAGTAGGCGCTGGATGTGTAGCTCTTCCATTAGTTACTCAAATGAATCCTGATGCATCAGTTAAAGCATTGGCTAAAGTTGAGGTTGATATCAGCAAGATTGATAAAGGTAACGAAGTTACAGTAATGTGGAGAGGTAAACCAATTTTTATTAGAAGAAGAACAGATGAAGAAGTGATGAAAGCTAGACAGGTAAGTCTCAAAGAACTTAAAGATCCACAAAAGGATGAAGAGAGAGTTAAAAAAGGCAAAGACGAGTGGTTAGTGATGGTCGGTGTTTGCACTCACTTAGGCTGTGTTCCTTTAAAGCAACAAGGAGAATATGGTGGATGGTTTTGTCCTTGTCACGGTTCGCATTATGATATCTCTGGAAGAATTAGAAAGGGTCCAGCACCGGTAAACATGGAAGTCCCAAACTATGAGTTTGTCTCAGATACAAAATTAGTAATAGGTTAAAAATAACTATGAGTGATACAAATTATAAACCTACATCAGCTCTTGGAAGATGGTTTGATGAAAGACTTCCATTATTAACATTATTTAATGGACACTTAATGCAGTATCCAACACCTAAAAATTTAAATTATTGGTGGACATTTGGTGGAATATTAACTTTTTGTTTAGTTACACAAATTATAACAGGTATCGTATTAGCTATGCACTACACTGCGCATGCTGATTTAGCTTTTTCTAGCGTAGAACATATTATGAGAGATGTGAATTACGGTTGGTTAATTAGATATATCCATGCAAATGGTGCATCAATGTTTTTCTTAGCAGTTTACATTCACATTTTTAGAGCTTTATTTTATGGTTCATACAAATCACCAAGAGAAGTAATTTGGATTTTAGGTATTTTAATTTATCTTTTAATGATGGCGGCTGCATTCATGGGTTATGTTTTGCCATGGGGTCAGATGAGTTTCTGGGGCGCTACTGTTATTACAAACTTATTTAGTGCAATACCGCTAGTAGGTGAAAGTATTACTCAATGGCTTTGGGGCGGTTACTCAGTTGACAACCCAACGTTAACTAGATTTTTTAGTTTACATTATTTAATACCATTTTTAATTTTAGGTTTAGTAATACTTCATATTTGGGCACTACATGTTCCGGGTAACAATAACCCAGTTGGAATTGATTTAAAAAAAGATGGTTCAGATACAGTTCCATTTCATCCATACATTGTAATTAAGGATTTATTTGCACTTGTAATTTTTATGATAGTTTTTGCAGGCTTTGTTTTTTATGCACCAAATGTTTTAGGTCACTCAGATAACTACATACAAGCAGACCCACTAGTAACACCGGCGCACATTGTGCCAGAATGGTATCTATTACCATTTTATGCAATTTTAAGATCAGTACCAGATAAGTTAGGTGGTGTAATTTTAATGTTTAGTGCAATTTTAATATTAGCAGCACTCCCATGGTTAGATACATCTAAAGTAAGGTCAGCAGTTTTTAGACCAATTTATAAACAGTTTTTTTGGATATTAGTGATAGATGTTTTAGTGCTAGGTTATATCGGTGCAATGCCTGCAGAGGGCATGTACGTAGCAATTGGTAGAGTTGCAACAGTTTATTATTTTGCTCATTTTTTAATTATTTTACCGATTTTAGGTTTCACTGAAAAAACAAAACCAATACCTACAAGTATTGCTGATCCAATATTTACAGGCTCAGGCAACCCTGCTTTTGCTAAAAAGATAGATAAAGACCTTCAGTAAATGAAATTACTATTATCAATATTTGTATCCATTTTAATTTCATTTAATTCATTTGCGGCAGGTGAAGCAGAAAAGCCTATGAAAGTAGACTGGTCTTTTAATGGTTTTTTTGGAAAGTTTGATAGGGCTCAACTACAAAGAGGTTATCAAGTTTATAAAGAAGTTTGTGCATCTTGTCATTCAATGAAATATCTAAGTTATAGAAATCTAGGTGAAACAGGTGGACCTGAATTCTCAGATGCAGAAGTAAAGGCAATTGCAGCCGGGTTTACTGTTAAAGATGGGCCAAATGAAGATGGAGAAATGTTTGAGAGAGCTGGATTACCAAAAGATAAATTTATCAGTCCATACCCAAATGAGAAAGCCGCAAGAGCTGTTAATGGTGGTGCATATCCTCCAGATATGTCAGTGCTAGTAAAAGCTAGATCTGGTGGAGCTAATTATATTTACTCAATTCTAATGGGTTATGAAAATCCACCTTCAGATATGAAAATAGAGGAGGGTGTTTACTACAATAAATATATGGCGGGCAATAAAATTAGAATGGCTGCGCCGCTGAGCGACGGTAGCGTAGAATATTCTGACGGAACGAAAGCTACAGTTTCTCAAATGTCACAAGATGTAACTGCTTTCCTAACGTGGGCGGCAGAGCCTCATTTAGAAAAGAGAAAAAGAATTGGCTTTAAAACCATTCTTTATTTGTTAATTTTTAGTGTTCTTGTATTCTTTTCGATGAAAAAGATTTGGTCACGTGTTGAATCTAAAGTGTAAGATATCACCATCTTGAACTTTATAATCTTTGCCTTCAATTCTTAATTTTCCATTATCTCTACACCCTGACTCACCATTAAACTTAATATACTCTTCATACGCAATAACCTCAGCTTTAATGAAACCTTTCTTAAAATCAGTATGTATTACAGCAGCAGCATCTGGCGCTTTGCTATTTTTTTTTACAGTCCATGCTTTTGTTTCTTGGGGTCCTGCTGTAAAGTAAGTACACAAGTCTAGTGATTTGTAACTAGATTTAATTAATCTATCTAAGCCAGTTTCACTTAAACCAATTTCTTTCATAAATTCTTTTGCATCAGCATTACTTAAATCGTTAATTTGCTGTTCTATTTCAGCGGATATTAGTACTACCTCATTATTTTTGTTTTTCTCTAAAACTTTCTCCGTATATTTATTTCCTTTTGCAACACTTCCCTCATCTGTATTACAGACAATAATTTTTGGTTTTAACGTCAATAAATTAGACATATTGATAATTTTCTCATCGAATTTTTCTCTTAGATGATTTATTGAATCACCTTTTTTCAGTAACTCCATAGCGCTTGATAGTAAGCTATCTAATTCTTCATTTTCAGATTTATTTTTTTTCTTTTTGTCTAATCTTTTTTCCAATGATTCTAAATCTGCTAACATTAGCTCAGTTTCAATAATTTCAAGATCACGATTAGGATCAACAGTCTTATTTACATTTTGAATATCATCTGAGTCAAAACATCTTAATAAATGTACTATTGCATCCACTTCTCTTATGTGTGATAAAAATTTATTTCCCAAACCTTCTCCTTTAGATGCGCCCTCAACTAGTCCCGCAATATCAACAAAGGTAATCAATGTATTAATTACTTTTTCAGATTTTGCTATTTTAGATATTTTATCTAACCTTGAGTCTGGAACTGCAACTACACCAACATTTGGCTCTATGGTACAAAAAGGAAAATTTGCTGCTTCAGCGTTTTTAGATTTTGTCAAAGCATTGAAAGTTGTTGATTTACCAACATTTGGTAGACCAACTATTCCGCATTTAAAGCTCATATAATATTATTTACCTTGCTTGAAAATTCGCCAAATTTTTTTAAAAATACTAATTGAAAGTTTTGTTTTATAGACACAAAAGAATTTTCAATAAGTTTAACTTCTTCTTTTTTGAAATCATTTAAAACATAATTATCAACTAAATTTTTTTCGCCCGGATGCCCGATCCCAATTCTAATTCGGTTAAAATCATTACCGATATGTTCTGAGATAGATTCTATCCCATTATGACCACCACTAGAACCGCCATTTTTAACTTTAATTTTACCGACCTCGAGATCCAAATCATCGTGAATTACAAAAATATTTTGATTATCAAGTTTATAGAATTTTTTAATTTCAAACAAAGATTCTCCAGATAAATTCATATATGTCATTGGTTTTAATAAAAATGTTTTATGGCTATCTATTTCTTTTTCAGCAAGAAGACCTTTAAATTTTTTTTTATAATTTTCCGCTGATACTAGAAAGTCTAGGAACGCAAATCCAACGTTGTGTCGATTGTTTTGATATTTTTGATCTGGATTACCAAGGCCAGCCAACAAGAACATTATTTCTTGTCAGTGCTCTCTTTTTTTTCTTCACCAGATTTATCAGCATCTCCAGATTTAGCTTCTTCAGTTTTTTCTTCCTCGCCACCCTCAGCTGTAGCTTCAGCTCCTTCTGCAGCAGGCTCTGGTTCTTTGACTACTGTTGGTGCAGCCACTGTGGCTATAGTAAAGTCTCTATCTTTAATCGTAGGAACAACTCCTTCAGGTAAATTAATTGCTGATATATGAATACTTTCACCAATTTCTCTTTTTGCTAAATCTACAATCAATTCTGATGGAATTTTATCTGCAGGACAATCAAGTTCTACTTTACGTCTCACTATGTTTAACACTCCTCCCATTTTTAATCCTGGACAAGTCTCTTCGTTTAAAAACTTCACTGGAATCCAAACGATAACTTTAGTGTTGGCTGATAGTTTTTGGAAATCAACATGAATTGGTTGATTAGAGATGTTTTCGAACTCTATATCTCTCGGCAATACCTCATACTCTTTTCCATCTAAATTAATTTTAAATACTTTACTTTTGAAATTTGTTGTTTTTAAAAAATGATCTAAAGTGCTTTTTTTAACGCTTAAATTAATATTCTTATCAATATCACCATATAATATTCCTGGTACAAATCCTTCAGATCTAAGTTTGTTAAGCTCTGATTTAGTTTTTGTTGATCTTACTAAAGCTTCTATAGTATTGTTTTCTGAACTCATGATTGGCAGGTTTTTACAATAAAGTATAAAAAAGACAAGTGAGATTTATTGTAAAAAAATGACCTATTTAAACAGTTTTGAAACAGATTTTGATATAGAAATACGTTTAATTGCCTCAGCAAGTAAAGTGCCCACATTGATAATTTGAAATTTTGCTGATCGCCCGATTTTTTTATCATTCAAAATTGAATTTGAAATTACAAATTTTTTAATTTTTGATTTATTTATTTTTTTTACGGCTTCTCCAGTAAGCACTCCGTGTACAACATAAGCATAAACATCTTTTGCACCTTTATTTTTTAAAGCAGTAGCTGCATTTACAATTGTACCACCACTATCTACTAAATCATCAATAATTATACAGGTTTTATTTTTTACATTTCCAATTACATTCATAACTTCTGATTTTCCAGGGCCTGACCTTCTCTTATCAATTATGGCAAGATCTGCAGATAATCTTTTACCTATTGCCCTTGCTCTTTCAACCCCACCCACATCAGGCGCAACACAAACTATATTTTTTGATTTAATATATTTTTTTATGTGCCCTACAAATGTTGGAGCAGCAAATAAATTATCAACTGGAATATCAAAAAATCCTTGGATTTGATTAGCGTGCAAGTCCATTGTAAGAATACGATTTACACCAGATCCAATTAATAGATTAGCAAATAACTTAGCACTAATTGGCGATCTTGGTGTCACTTTACGATCTTGTCTCGCATAAGCAAAATAAGGAAGTACTGCAGTAATACTTTTTGCTGATGCTCTTCTTAAAGCATCAACACAAATTAATAATTCCATGATACTATCATTGACAGGTGTAGATGTACTCTGAATGACAAAAACATCCTGACCTCTCATATTTTCATTAATTTCAACATAGACTTCACCATCAGCAAATCTTGTAATTTTTGTATCAACAAGTTTTTTTCCTAATTTTTTTGCGATATCTTTTGATAGGCTAACGTTATTAGTACAAGATATTATTTTCATGAATTACGAATCTTTTACTATGACTGAAATGTTTCTTCCATAATCATCTTCTTTTTTATGCACAGATCTCCTAAAACTAAAAAAAAATTTAGGACTTGAGTATGTATCCTTATCAATCATTTGAATATTTTTTCTACTTATCTTTTGCTCAATTAATTTTGTAAATGCGTATTGTTTAATATTAAAGAATAACTTGTCTTTTTTCATTTTAAACAATTTTTGATATTTGCTATTTTTGTTTATTATTTTGCTTTTAAAATCTGATTTTACCTCATAGCTTTTAAATCCAATACACGGTCCGATAGCGCAAATGATATCTTTTTTTTTTATTTTATTTTTTATAAATAATTTTAAAGCATTTTTTATGATATTTTTATGCAAACCCCTCCAACCTCCATGTACAGCACAAATAAATTTTCCACATCTTGATGAAAAAAGTATAGGAACACAGTCTGCAGTTAATACTCCAATAATAATTTTATTTAATGAAGTAAAAATACCATCGGCATATCCAAGTCTTATATTTTTATTTTTTCTCTTCAAATGTATTATTTTGTTACTATGGATTTGATTTAATAAATTTATGTTATTACAGCTAAATTTTTTTTTAATAACTTCAATATTTTTGATGACATTTATTTTTTTATCTTTTGATCCTAAACCACAGTTCAAAGACTCATAAATACCCTTGGAGCAACCTCCTTTTTTTGAAAAAAAACCATGAGAAATATTTTTAACTTTAGATAATTTTTGAGACTTAATTTGCATTAGTAACAATTAAACATTTAAATAAACTCCCCATTTTCTTAGGATGAATTAGTCTATCTACTGACATCTCTAGTTTTAATTTATCTTTTTCAGAGGTTAAAATATTAGTTGCTTGCCTCAACCTTTCAATAATCCCAGCCCTAGTTAAAAACTCTGATTGAGACATAATTATGTTATTAAAGGATTTGTTGTTAAAAATTTTTTTTATTAAATTAAAGTTGATTAGGTAGGTTATATCAACATTTCCAGGATCTTCAAAAATACTTACTTTTTTATGATCTTTTAGTCCTTGTAGTGTATTTTTAAATTTATTATCTTGGTAACCATAGTCAAAAGTTAAAAAACAATTATTTTTATTTTTTTTTAAGACTTTTATAATTTGATTTAAAAATTGAATTACTAATGGTGAAAATTCAATAAAATCATTATTCTTACTTACTAGTTTGAAAATTTTTTGATTTTTGTTTTTGAGTTTAGCATATTCTGAAATAATCTTATTTTTATTATTGTCATAGCATACATATTTTTCATACCAATCATTTTTAATTTTTTTTAAATGCTTGATTGGAAATGCATCTAAAAGTTCATTTGATACTATAAATAAGTTTTTGCATTTTAAATCATCAAGTGATTTTATCCAATTAACTTTAAGTTTATTTAAATTTTTTTTTTGTTTCTTTTTTAAATTTTCACTTTTTTCTAATATAAAATATGAGAAGTTAATATTTTTAAATTTATTAATAGTATCAATGATATCTCTTGCCATTACACCTTCTCCAGCACCAATTTCAAGAATTGAAAAACTATATAATTTTTTTTCTAAAAAAAAATTAGTTATATAAATTGCTATAATTTCTCCAAATATACTTGAAATATATGGCGATGTAATAAAGTCGCCTCTGGGTCCAAATATTTTTTTCTTTTCGTAGTAACTAGATTTATATTTGTATAGACAAGTATTAATGTAATCATCTAATGGTATTTTTTTTTTCTTTAAATTATTTATTATTTTTAACATTAACTATAAGTATCAATCCTAATGATAAAATAAATAAACTTAAAATTGTTCCCATGCTAAACAATCCAAATATATAGCCCAGATGTTCATCTGGTAACCTAAATTGCTCAGCAAAAATTCTAAAACAACTGTAAAAAATTAAGAAAGAGGCGGATACAAAACCTGTAGTTTTTTTAATTTTATAGATTAGATTTAAAATTAAAAATAATACTAGCCCCTCAAGAATAGCTTCGTAAAGTTGCGATGGGTGTCGTGGTATTTGATCTATTTTTATAAAAATTACAGACCAAGGCAAATTACTGGGTGAACCGATTAGCTCTGAATTTATAAAATTTGCTATTCTTCCTAAAAAAAGGCCAATTGGAGTAATGATGGCTAACAAATCCGTAAAAATTAAAAATTTTAAATTTTTAATTTTTGAAAAATAAATTGAAATTAAAATAACTCCAATAAGACCTCCATGAAAAGACATGCCACCACGCCAAACATAGAATATTTCAATTGGATTAGTTAAGTAAAATTGAAAATCATAAAATAATACATAGCCAATCCTTCCTCCAATAATTATTCCAATAATTGCAAATGGTAGATAGTCGTCGAGTATTTTAGGTTCAAAATTAAAATAATGATTATTTTTAATTAAATACTTTCCATATTGAATTGCGAATACTAAACCAAAGATATATGCCAAAGAGTACCATCTAATAGCAAATCCAAAAAATTCAAAAGCAACTGGATCAAAATTATTAACAAACATTATGATGGGAATATTAAATTTACTCTTAAGCCAGAGCCTTTAGGATTGTCCTGAAGCTCTATTTGTCCACCATGAGAATTGACGATATCTTGTACAATTGATAATCCAAGTCCGACACTCCCAGAGCTTGAAGTTCTGCTTTTATCTAATCTATAAAATGGTCTTAAAACTCTTTCCTTTTCGCGATCTGGAATTCCTGGACCGTCATCATCGATTATAATTACTACTTTATCTTTAGTATCCTTAACCTTTATTTCTACTGAATTACCATATTTCAAAGCATTCTCAACAACATTGAGAATGCATCTTTTAATTAGGTGTTGTCTGCCTGTGAGAAAATAATTTTTATTACAATCAAGTTTTATTTTTGAACCACTAAATTTATGGAAAATTTCATTTAACATAATTGATAAATTAAATTTATTTGAGGATAATTCAGATTGTGATGTTGAGTAATCTAAATAATCAGTAATCATTTTCTGCATTTCGTTTACGTCTTCTTTTATTTTATTTAATTTTCCATCTTTATTTAAAATTTCTATTTGTAGTTTTAATCTTGTTAATGGTGTTTTTAAGTCATGACTTATTCCCGAAAGCATAGATGTTCTTTGGCTAATATGCCTTAATATTCGTTGTTTCATTTTTTCAAATTCATTTATTGCTTTTCTAATTTCTATTGCTCCAGATGGCTTTGTTTCGGCAACATATTGACCTTTTCCGAATTTCTCAGCTGCAGAAGCCAAGTTTGTTATTGGTCTAATTTGGTTTCTTAAAAATAATAAGGAAATTATAATGAGTAAAAAAGCTGGAACTAGTATCCAGAGTAGAAAAATTCTTCCTGAAGTATTTCTTATTCTTGATTTAGGTACAATTAAATCAATTATTTGATTATTAAATTCTACTAAAATTTTAACATAATCTTTATGTATTTTGGTATTAAACCAAAATTTATAATTTAAATTTTTTTGAAACTCTTCATTTAGCAACCTGTCATAAAAAGCAAATTTGGAATAATTTGGTTCTTGATATATTTTTCCAACCGATACCTTTATTACATAAGGTTGACTATCTTGAAATGCTTTTAGAATTATTCCTTTTTTTTCTGTATCTTTTTCATTTTCATATAACTTAATGAAGGTTACAATTTCATCTGATAAAGAATTAACTAAGCCTTTATTTGTTTTCAGCCATAGACTGTCAAAGAAAACAACAGAAAGCAAAATCTGAAATAAAATTACGGGTGCTATTATGATAAGAAAATATCTAAAAAATAAAGTTTTAGGTAAAAACTTTTTAATCATTTAGTCGGCCCAAAGAACATACCCATTACCTCTAACAGTTTGAAGGTATATTGGATTTTTTGGATCGGGTTCTATTTTTTGTCTTAATCTGGTTATTACTACATCAACAGCACGTTCTTTGTTTAAATTAATAATTTTGGATATATCCTCTCTTTGAAATACTTTACCCAAAGACATTATCATCTTTTCAAGTAGCAGCTTTTCGGATTGATTAATTTTTTCAACATTTTTTTTAAAAGTTATAGTCATTTTTTTTAAGTCAACTTTTCTTTCACCAAATTTTATGAGATGCATGCCTTCTCTTAAATTTTTAACTCTTTTTAGAATATTTTTAATTCTCAAGACTAATTCTTTTGGCTCAAAAGGTTTTGGAACATAATCATCTGCTCCAGTTTCTAGCCCATGAATTCTGCTAGCAGACTCACCCATTGCAGTTAAAAAAATTATAGGTGTGTCTTTATCTTTTCTAATTTCTTTGGTTAACTCTAAACCAGATTGACCAGGCATCATAATATCTACAATTAATAGATCAAATTCCAAAAGTTGAATTTTATTTTTTGCATCTTCAGCATCTTTTGCAGTAGACACAAAAAAATTCTCACTTTCTAGATATTCTTTTAATGGTTCACGAATACCTTCTTCATCATCAATTATTAATATATGTTTTTTTTCTTCACTCATCCTATGATTCTTTTTAACACATTTTTAAAGTAATTAACTTCATCTGGTGACGATTTTTTGAATGCATTTAGTATTCTATTTTTTTGAGAATTAAATAAGCTATTAGTAAGTTCTAAGCCTTTTTCCGATAAATATACTTCTTTTTCTCTTCCATCTTTTTCAGCTTTCTTTTGTAAAATTAAATTTTTTTTGATTAGATCTTGCAATACTCTGTTTAAACTCTGTTTAGTAACTTTTAAATTATTCAAAATTTCAGTAACCTTGATGCCCGGGTTATTATTAATCAGAATAATTAATCTGTGGTGAGCTTTACCTAAAGCATTTCTTTTTAATGTTTGTTCGCTGTCAGAAAATGAGGCTGTATAGGCCTTTAATAATAGCTCAACAACATCTTTAAGGTTTTGTTCTTTGAGGTAAAGAAAATCTTTTAGCATAAGATATTAGTCAGTATTATTGACATATATTACATTCAAATATAATTTCTATCTACCTCAATATGGAACCTGTCCCGTACGATAAAAGAAATGGAAAAATTTGGTTTAACGGCCAAGTTATAGATTGGAAAGACGCCAAGCTTCATGTCCTTACCCATGGATTACATTATGGCAGCTGTGTATTTGAAGGGGAGAGAGTTTATAATGGTGAAATATTTAAATTAAGAGAACATACCAATCGTTTAATTTATTCAGCTAAAAGAATGGGTTTTGAAATACCCTACACTGTAGATCAAATTGATGAAGCTTGTAATGAGATTATTAAAATTCAAAATGTTCAAAATGGTTATGTAAGACCTGTTGCATGGAGAGGTAGTGAAATGATGGCAATATCCGCACAAAAAAATAAAATCCATTTTGCAATTGCTACTTGGGAATGGGGATCTTATTTTGATCCAAAAATTAAAGAGCATGGTATTAAATTAAATGTTTCTAAATGGAGAAGACCAGCTCCAAATACAATACCTTGGGATACAAAAGCTGCAGGATTGTATATGATTTGTACACTTTCAAAACATGAAGCAGAAAAAGATGGATTTAATGACTCACTGATGCTTGATCATGAGGACTTTGTAGCTGAAGCAACAGGTGCAAATATTTTTTTCTTGAATGAAGAAACTAAAGAAATTCACACCCCAATACCTGACTGTTTTTTAGATGGGATTACGAGAAGAACTATAATTGATATTGCAAAAGAAAAAGGTTTTAAAATTATAGAGAGAAAAATTAAGCTAGAAGAATTGAAAAATTTTGAAGCTTGCTTTTTAACTGGAACAGCAGCTGAAGTAACACCTGTTTCTCAAATTGGGGATTATAGTTTTAAAGTTACGAACTCTATAGGAAGTTTTTTTGATAAGTACTTAGAAATAGTTAATCGAAAAGTTCTTGCTTAATCAAGGGCATGATCAATGCCTTTTTTTATATAATCATAACCAGTATAAACAGTAAGAATTGCAGAGAGCCATAACAAAGTAATACCTATTTCCAAACCATAACCCCCTAATAATTTATCTCCAGAATTTCCCGCCAGCAAAATTGAAATCGAAAACATTTGAAAAAAAGTTTTAACTTTTGCAAGTTGAGAAACTGGCATTTTTAATTTAAATTTAGCAAGATACTCGCGTAAACCTGATACTAAAATTTCTCTGCATAAAATTATTATTGCTGCGATTATGTTAGTATTTGTAATCGTATCATTTTTAACTAATAGAATTAAAGCTGTAACTACAATAATTTTGTCTGCAATTGGATCTAGCATCTCTCCAAGTCTAGATTGTTGTTTGAGAAGTCTTGCAAGAAAGCCATCAACAAAATCAGTAAAGCTTGCCAAAACAAAAATTCCGCATGAAAGCCAGTCACCAAGTGTACCGGGTAAAAAAAATACAAAGACTAATATGGGAACTAAAATTATTCGTCCTATAGTTAATATATTTGGTATTTTTAACATTAAAGGATATTTTTCTTTTTATGAAAAAAATTATAAACTTTTTCTGCTGAACTGTCATTAATTCCATCAATAGATTTGATATCATCTAAACTAGCACCTTCTATCGCTTTTGCAGATCCAAAATGACTTAAAAGTGCCTTTTTTCTTTTTGATCCAATTCCATCAATTTCATCTAAAGGAGATTTAAACATTTGTTTAGTTTTTTTCTTTCGATGAGTAGTAATTGCAAATCGGTGAGCTTCATCTCTTATTCTTTGAGTTAAAAATAGCACAGGATCATTTTTGTCTAACTCTATAACACCATCTTCACTAATAAATTTTTCATTACCTTTATTACGTTCTTTTCCCTTAGATATTGCGATAATCTTAAGACCATGAAATCCTAAATCATTTAATTTATTTCTCACAACTGAATACTGACCTTTGCCTCCATCAATGAGCAATAAATCAGGTACATTCTCATCTGTGAGTGAGTCTACTTTTGAGAAACGTCTCTGTATGACTTCGGTCATCATACCATAATCATCGTTTGATTTTATTTTAGTATTTTTGATATTAAATTTTCTATATCTATTTTTAATAAATCCATCTTTTCCAAAGGCAATTAATGCACCAATATTACTATCTCCTTGATTATGACTATTATCGTATACTTCTATTAAAGATGGGGTAAAACCTAATTTAAATTTTTCACCCATTGAAATAAGTAGATCATTATTTTTTTCCTGTGATAGTATTTTAATTTGAAGTTGTTCTTGTGCATTTTTAACAGCATTTTTCACAATTGAATTTTTTGGTGATATTTTAATTGAAATTTTTTTATTATATTTTTTTTCAAATGCAGATTTTATTAACTCATGATTTTCAGGAGTTAAATTTAGAACTAATTCAGACGGAGGTTCTTTGTTTTCGTAAAACTGAGTTAAAAAAGATTTTAGGATATGCTCATCACTATCCTCATGATCATGTTTTGGGTAAAAATATTGACTGCCCCAGTTTTGTTTAGATCGGTAAAAAAATATTACTACACACGTTATATTTTCTTTTCTATAACTAACAATTAAATCTGCATCTTTTAAATTATTTTTTTGAATATTTTGAGATGATTGGATGTAAGTTAAGGATTTAATTCTATCTCTTAATATAGCTGCTTTTTCAAAATTAAGTCTGTCACTTTCTTTTTCCATTTCTTGTGACATTTTTTTTTGTATATCTCTTGATTTTCCATTTAAAAAGCTTGAACATTCATCAACAGTTTTAGAATATTCGCTTTTTGTAATTTCTCCAGTGCATGGTCCTGAGCATCTTTTAATTTGATATAAAATACAGGGTCGTGACCTTCCTTTGAAAGTGTTATCATCGCAAACCCTTATCTGGAAAACTTTCTGAAGCATTTTAATTGTCCAATTAGCTGACGCGATTGATGCAAAAGGACCAAAATAAATATCCTTATCATTATGTTTACCTCTAAATTTAGTTATCTGAGGATAGTCATGGCTTGATCTAATCTGAATATATGGGAAAGATTTATCATCTTTAAGCAAGACATTATATCTGGGTTTATTTTTTTTTATTAAATTTGCTTCTAAAAGGAGTGCTTCAGATTCATTTAAAGTGCTAATTGTATCTATTCTATTTGTCGATGCTATCATTCTCTCTGTTCTAATTGGCTGTGTAGAACTGGAGGAATAATTCGATAATCGGTTTGGTAAGTTTTTAGCTTTACCAACATAAATGATTTTATTTTTCTCATCAAATACTTGATAAACCCCAGGACTATTAGAGCATAGTTTAGATTTATTTTTAAATATCTCTTTACCTTGTTCTAAAGAGTTCATATTTCTAAATTCTTTTTTTTGTTATCTCGTAGCCAACACTTTCGCATTCTTTTACAGCCTGAGTTTTCTCAATTCTAATTTTGACTTTGTTCACTCTTTGATCGTCAAATATCTTAGTGATAATTTTCTCAGACAAAGTCTCTAGAAAATTAATATCCTCATTTAAAATTTTTTTTATAATTTTTATGATTTGGTCATAATCTATAATTTCATTTAAAGAATTATCTTGATATAAATTTTCATTTGTAAAAATTTTTAAATTAAAAACTAATTCTTGTTTTGTAATTTTTTCATGAGGATAATACCCAAATTTTGCATTTAATTTTAAGTTTTTAATAATGATTACCTCTTCAGAGGTTTTGATGTTATTTTTTATTTTAATTACTTTTTTTTCACTCATTAATATTTATTAAATCTTTAGTTTGCCAATTTAAACTTTGACCGCTATCGATCGCTATTGATTGACCAGTTATAGATTGATTCTGAATAAAAAAATTACAAGCATTAAAAATTTCTTTTTTATCTACTTGTTTTTTCAACAAGGTATTTAAATACTGTTTTTTAAAATGTTTTGTTGATTGCCTAGTATTTTTAATTACTGGACCTGGTGCAATAGCATTTACTCTGATTTTTGGCGCCAATCGCATCGCTGCTGTTTTTGTCATATTAAATAATATTAATTTACTTACAGTATAAGAAAAAAAATAAGGAGTAAGTTTAAAAACTCTTTGATCAAGTATATTTGTTATTGTCGCATTATCACTTTTATTAAGCTTTTGATTAGCAAAATTAGAAATTAAAATTGCCGGTGCTTTAGCATTTGTATCTAGATGTTTGTTCCAACTTTTCTCATTAAATTTTAGGATATCGTCATTTTCAAAAACTGAAGCACAATTAATTAAATGATGAATTTTACCAACTTTTTTTTTAGCATCATGAAAAAGTTTTTTTACAGATTGATATTTTTCTAAATTCGCTTTTATTAGAATTGCTTTACTATATTTTGAAATATATTTTTTTGTATTTTCAGCATCTATTTTTGATTTATTATAATGAAGTATTATATTTGCACCTTTTTTTGCAAATCCAACCGCGATTTCTTTACCAATTCTTTTCCCGGCACCTGTAATCAGTATATTCATTTTTTTTTGTACCTTTTACCAGCTCTTGTACCAGCTCTTCCTTGTGTGGATCTACCAGCATTTTTAGATTTATAGTTCTTGGTAAATGAATTTACAGTTAGACCCATATCAGACTGCTCTAATTTTCTAATTTCATCCCTTATTTCAGCTGCCTTTTCAAACTCTAAATTATCAGCAGCACTTTGCATATCTTTTTTCAATGCCTTCATATGTTTTTTTAAATTATGTCCAGGTTTAGTGAATTTATCTGTATTTAAATAATCTTTTTCATAAACACTCTCTAGTATATCCCCAATTTCTTTTTTAATTGATGATGCGCTTATATTATTTTTTTTATTATATTCTTGTTGTTTTGTTCTCCTTCTGTCAGTCTCTTCAATTGCTTTAGTTATACTTTTTGTTTTCTTATCCGCATATAAGATGACTTTTCCTTCAACATTCCTAGCCGCTCTTCCGATTGTTTGAACTAATGAAGTTTCTGATCTAAGAAAACCCTCTTTATCTGCATCTAAGATGGCAACTAATGAACATTCAGGGATATCAAGCCCTTCTCTTAAAAGATTTATGCCAACTAAAACATCAAAGTGACCAAGCCTTAAATCTCTGATTATTTCTATTCTTTCTAGTGTATCTATGTCCGAATGCATATATCTAACTTTAATACCATTTTCGTCAAAGTACTCTGTTAAATCTTCAGCCATTTTTTTTGTAAGTGTAGTGACCAAAACTCTTTGCTCTTTTTTTATTATTCCCTGACATTCATTTAAAAGATCATCCACCTGATTTTTTGCGGGTCGTATTTCAACTTCGGGATCAGTTAAACCAGTTGGTCTAATTATCTGTTCTGCGAAAACACCTTTTGTTTGTTCCATTTCCCAAGGACCAGGGGTAGCAGATACAAATACTGTTTGTGGCCTCATCAAATCCCACTCTTCAAACTTTAATGGTCGATTATCCATGCATGATGGCAATCTAAAACCATAATCAGATAAAGTTTTTTTTCTTGTGTAGTCACCTTTATACATTCCATTCAATTGAGGTACAGTAACATGACTTTCGTCAACAAATACCAGTGCATTATCAGGTAGATATTCAAATAATGTTGGTGGTGGCTCTCCTTTATTTCTTCCTGATAAAAATCTTGAATAGTTTTCAATTCCTGAACAAGATCCTGTTGCCTCTATCATCTCAAGATCAAATCTTGTTCTTTCCTCAATTCTTTGTGCTTCTAAAAGTTTATTTTCTCCTCTAAATTTATCAATGGTTAGTCTTAATTCTTCTCTAATTTGTTTTATTGCTTGATTTACTGTAGGGCGAGGGGTGATGTAGTGGCTATTAGCGTATACTTTAATTATATTTAAATTTTCAGTTTTATCTCCAGTAAGTGGATCAAATTCTTTAATAGAGACTAATTTACCTTCATCTAAGCTAAGTTTCCAGGCTCTATCCTCAAGGTGAGATGGAAAAATTTCTATGTTTTCTCCCCTGACTCTAAATGTTCCTCTTTGAAAGTTTTGGTCATTTCTTTTATACTGAAGTTCTATTAAACCTTTGATTACATTTTCTCTTTCATAATTTTCATTTTTGATAAATGTAAATGTCATTTTGCTGTATGACTCTGCTGATCCAAGACCATAGATGCAAGAAACACTTGATACGATGATTACATCATCTTTTTCTAAAAGAGATCTTGTAGCTGAGTGCCTCATTCTATCTATTTGCTCATTTATAGATGACTCTTTTTCAATATAAGTATCTGATCTTGGAACATAAGCTTCTGGGGTATAGTAGTCATAATAAGATACGAAATACTCAACAGAGTTATTTGCAAAAAAACTCTTCATTTCACCATAAAGTTGAGCTGCTAAAGTTTTATTGGGAGCCAAAATGATCGCTGGTCTATTTAATGTTTCTATAATTTTAGCCATAGTGAAAGTTTTGCCTGATCCAGTGACCCCTAAAAGCACTTGATTTTTTTGTTGATCATTGAGACCAGAACAAAGCTCTTTTATAGCCATAGGTTGATCACCCGATGGTTTGAAGTTACTTGTTATTTTAAAATCTTTCCCACCCTCAAGCTTGTTTAAGGATAATTTATTTGTATCCTTGCTTTCTGATTTATTAATTGTATTTAATACTGACATATTTTATGAGCATCTTATCAAGTTCTTTATCAAGAATAAAACCTTCTCCAACAATAGCTGTTACTCAAAAAGCTAGAGAGTTAAAGGAAAAAGGTGTTGATGTGATTTCTTTAGGAGCAGGAGAACCTGATTTTGACACTCCTGATAATGTGAAAGAAGCCGCAATCAGAGCAATTAATAGCGGTGATACAAAATATACTGCTGTTGATGGAACTCCTAAGCTTAAAGAAGCTATAATAAACAAATTTAAAAAAGAAAATGGTCTAGAGTTTTCAAAAGATCAAATTAATGTCGGCGCAGGTGGTAAACAAGTAATTTTTAATGCTATTTTATCTACTATAAACCCAGGAGACGAAGTATTAATTCCAGCGCCTTACTGGGTATCTTATCCAGATATTGTATTATTAGCAGGTGGTACCCCTAAGATTGTTATTTGTGATGAGAAAGATGAATTCAAAATCACATCTCAAAAACTGAAGAAAAACTTAAACAGTAAAACGAAATGGATTATTTTAAACTCTCCATCAAACCCAACTGGATCGTGCTATTCAAAAGATGAAATTGATGCAATAGCAGATATTTTAAAAGATTATCCAGAAGTTATGGTAATGAGCGACGATATTTATGAGCATGTAGTTTATGATAATTTTAAATTTTATACTATTGCTCAAAATAAAAATGTCACTGATAGAACGTTAACCATCAACGGTGTTAGCAAATCATATGCAATGACGGGTTGGAGAATTGGATATGCTGGTGGTCCAAAAGATTTAATTAAAGCTATGGCAAAGATACAATCTCAATCTACAACTAACCCTTCATCAATTAGCCAGGCTGCAGCAGTTGAAGCCTTAAATGGAGATCAATCTTTTATTAAAGATAGATCTGATGCATTTAAAGAGAGAAGAGATTTTGTTGTTTCTAAATTGAATAAAATTAATGGAATTGAATGTTTAAATCCACAAGGTGCATTTTATGTATTTCCAAGCTGCAAAGGTTGTATAGGTAAAACTCACTCTGAGCTTGGAGAAATCAAAAACGATACTGATTTTGTAAGTAAACTACTAGAGTCAACTGGGGTTGCAGTTGTTCAAGGGTCAGCTTTTGGCTTAGAAGGTTTTTTTAGAATTTCATATGCTACATCAATGACAAACCTTGAAAAGGCAGTCGAAAGAATATCTGATTTCTGTTCTAAATTAAGTTAATGATTTAATAATTTTTCTGCTTCTAGTGCAGCCATACATCCCATGCCTGCTGCTGTAATTGCTTGTCTAAAAATTTTATCCTTAACATCACCTGCTGCAAAAACACCTTCTATATTTGTTGCTGTTGAGTCTGGATTTGTGATGATATATCCTTCATCATCCATTTTAATTTGATTTTTAAAAATACTTGTTGCTGGATTGTGTCCTATAGCAACAAAAAAACCATGAATTTTTAATTCTTTTGTCAGATTATCTTTTATATTTTTAATCGTAACGGACTCTAAATTTTTTGGATTATCAGTTCCGTTTACTTTTTCAACAACGGTATTCCAAATAATTTCAATTTTTTTATTTTTAAATATTTTTTCTTGCAACATTTTTTCTGCACGTAATTCATCTCTTCGGTGAATTAAATATACTTTTGATGCTATACCAGAAAGGTAGATTGCCTCTTCGACAGCTGCATTTCCTCCTCCGACTACCGCTACTTCTTTGCCTTTATAAAAAAAACCATCGCACGTAGCGCATGAACTTACACCAAAACCTTTGAAACTTTCCTCGTTTTCAATTCCAAGCCATCTGGCCTGGGCGCCAGTAGAGATAATTACTGTATCAGATACAAATGTATTTCCATTTTGCCCTTTGCAAACAAATGGTCTTTTTGAAAAATCAACATCACTAATTATATCTGTTACAAATTCTGTACCAACATTTTCGGCCTGTTTCTTCATTTCTTCCATTAACCATGGACCTTGAATAGCTTTCGCAAATCCAGGGTAGTTTTCAACATCAGTGGTCGTAGTTAACTGACCACCAGGTTCCATACCAGTAACCATTATAGGTTTCAGCATTGCTCTTGATGTATAAACAGCCGCACTATAACCTGCCGGACCTGATCCTATAATTAGTACTTTGGTTTTAAACTCTTTATTTTGACTCATTTGATTAATTTATAGAAACAATCTAATAAAATATAATTTATTATAATGAAAGCATTACACTGCTGGTTATTAACAGAGGGCGCCCATGGCATGATTAGTCAAGTTGAGGGTTTAGCAAAATCTTTAAATACAACTTTCGATCATCATACAATTGATCTGCCAGTTTTATTTAAATTTTTACCTCCATTCTTAACTCCAAAAATTCAACAAAGTTTTAATTTTAATGAAATAGTTAAAGATGACAGCTCAGTTCCAGACATCATTATATCCTGTGGACGAAAGAGTGTAATTCCAAATATTGTTTTAAAAAAATATTTTAAAAAAAAATTTGATAGAGATTTAAAAAATATTCATATTCAAGACCCAAAGATATCACCTAAAAACTTTGACCTTATTATCACTCCACAGCACGATAATAAAATTAACTCTGAAAATATAATTCGATCAGTTGGGGCATTGCATTATCTAAATGAAGAGGAGGTTATAAATAAAAATAATGGAGAAAATATTATTACATTTGTACTAGGTGGACCAAATAAATATTATAATTTTAAAAAAGAAGATTTAGAAGTTCATTTTGAAAAAATTGATAATAATAAAAATTTAAAAAAAATTAATGTTATAGCATCAAGAAGAACACCTAAATCTGTCTTTGATTTTTTAAGTTCAAAATTTAATCGCCTAGAATTTTGTTATGATTTTAGTTTAAATAAAAAAAATTATACAAATGCTTATGCTGAAGCTTCTCACATAGTAGTAACTTGTGATTCAACTTCAATGATTTCTGAAGCGGCTATAACTGGAAAACCATTATATGTAGCTAAATTACCCAATTTTAGGAATGACTATCGTTTTGAAAAATTTTTACAAAGCTTTAAAGATTTAAACATCATAAAGGAGTTCAATGGTAATTTAGAACACTGGACTTATGAAAAATTATATGAGAGTAAAAGAATAGCTAAAATAATTATAGAAAAATTAAATTTGAATAAATGAGCATTTTAAATTCTTTGAAAACAAGCAAACATGGTGTCAAACCATTTAGATATTGGGAATTTGATAAACCATTGACCGAAGATATGATCAAAGAACTTTACGATGCTAAACTTGATGATCCAACGGCTCATGACATCGAATATGATGGTACTCGAGCAATTGATGGCGGAGATGGAAAATTAAGAGAGGGAATAAAGTCTGGTGGAAAAGCTTTAAAATTTCGATGTTTCATAAGTAAAGAAAATGAACAAAACTATCCCGAATTGTTAAAATTAGTAAAAGATCTTCAAAAAAAAGAAACTCATCAATTCATAGGTGAAATGATAGGAAAAGATTTATCAAAATCTTTTGTAAGAGTAGAAATTTGTTGTGATAGAAAAGGTTTTTGGCTTAAGCCTCATTGCGATATCAAAGAAAAATTAATGTCTTCGATGTTATTTGTAAATAGAAATGGAGAGTCAGAAGAACTTGGAACTGATTTTTATAATGAGAAATTGGAAAAAGTTTATACTGTTCCGTATAAAGATAACTATGGTTATATATTTACAACTGATGAGAATAGTTGGCATGGTCTGGATAAAAAAGTAATTAAAGATGAAAGACGTTGTCTACAACTCAATTACGTAACTTTTGAAACTGATTATCCTGTTCAAAAATAATTATAATTCCTGAATTCTTTTAATTTTTAAGGAATTCTTTTTTAAAGAATTTATAGCTTGAGTACATACTTTTGCGCCTGCAAGAGTTGTAAAATAAGGGATTTTATTATTCAGAGCTGCTCTACGTAGTGACCATGAGTCTTCAATAGACTTTTTTTCCGATGTAGTGTTAATGACGAGAGAGATTTTTTTATCATCTAAATACTCAACGATATGAGGACTTCCTTGGTTTACTTTGTTAATTTTTGTACATTCAATTCCATGTTTATTTAAAGTATCGGCAGTGCGGCCTGTTCCAAAAATTTTAAATCCAATATCAAAAAGATTTTTTGCATATTCACAAACCTTTTCTTTATCTTCATCTTTTACAGATATGAATGCAGATCCTTGTGTTGGAAGGTCATTTCCAGCTGACATTTGACTTTTTGCAAATGCCATTCCAAAATCACTATCAATTCCCATAGCTTCTCCGGTTGATTTCATTTCAGGACCCAAAATCGTATCGACTTCTGGGAATTTATTGAAAGGGAATACAGCTTCTTTGATTGCAAATATATCTAGCTTTTTGTCTAAATTTTTAAATTCTTTTAATTTTTTACCTGCCATAACTTGCGAGGCAATTTTTGCAACTGGAATATTAAGAGCTTTTGAAACGTAAGGTACAGTTCGGCTTGCTCTTGGATTTACTTCAAGAATATAAATATCACTTCCTCTAATTGCAAATTGAATATTGATAAGACCAATTACATTTAATTTTTTAGCAAGAGATGTCGTTTGTTTTTTTAATTCTTGAATTAATTTTTCATCTAATGAAAATGGAGGAATACAACACGCCGAGTCACCAGAGTGAATTCCAGCTTCTTCAATATGTTCCATAATGCCTGCGATAAATACATCCTGACCATCACAAACAGCATCAACATCGATCTCAATTGCGTCATTTAAAAATTTATCAATCAATACTGGACTATCACCGGAGACTTGGACAGCTTCTTCAATATATGTATTAAATTGCTCGTCATCGTGAACAATTTCCATTGCACGACCACCTAATACGTAAGAAGGCCTAATTACTATCGGGTAGCCAATTTTTTCAACAATAGTTTTTGCTTCTTCCTTGCCTCTTGCTAGGCCGCTTTCTGCTTGTTTTAAATTTAGTTCACTAACAATTTGATTAAATTTTTCTCTATCTTCAGCAGTATCAATTGACTCGAGTTGCGTTCCTAAAATAGGAAAACCAGACTCATGAATTTTTTTAGCTAATTTGATTGGTGTTTGTCCACCAAACTGAACGATTACACCTTTTATTTTTCCAGACGAACTTTCTTTTTTAAGTATTTCAATAATATATTCATCAATAAGAGGTTCAAAATAAAGTCTGTCACTAGTATCATAATCTGTTGAAACCGTCTCCGGATTGCAATTAATCATAACTGTTTCAAATCCCATTTCTTTTAATGAGAAACTTGCCTGACAACAACAATAATCAAATTCAATACCTTGGCCAATTCTATTAGGTCCGCCACCAATTATTATGACTTTTTCTTTATCAGATGGATTAGCTTCGCATTCTCCGTCTGACATTAAACCATGGTCATAAGTTGAATACATGTATGGTGTTAATGAGGAAAATTCAGCAGCACATGTATCAACTTTTTTATATGTAATATTAATTTTGTTATCTTTTTTATATTTTTCAACTTGATCTAAAGTTTTATTTGATAGCTCAGAAATTTTTTGATCCGAAAAACCAATTGATTTAATTAATTTGAATGTATCTTTTTGGAATTGGCTTTTAATAATTTCATTTTCAGTATCTACAATTTCTTTTATTTGTCTTAAAAACCATGGATCAATTTTACAGAGTTGATGAATATTTTCTAAGCTTAGTCCTTTTCTAAATCCCTCAGCAACATATAAAATTCTTAAAGGTATATTTTTTTTCAATTGATCTTTTATGGTATTTAAATCACAGTGAATACTATCAAGACCAGATAGTCCAACTTCAAGCGAGACTAATGCCTTTTGTAAAGACTCTTTAAAATTTCTTCCAATTGACATACTTTCACCAACTGATTTCATTGCAGTTCCTAGTTCTGCTTTACTTTTTTTAAACTTTTCAAATGCAAATCTTGGAATTTTAGTAACAACATAATCAATAGTTGGTTCAAATGATGCCGGTGTTACCCTTGTGATATCATTTTGTATCTCATCTAATGTATAGCCTACTGCTAACTTGGCTGCGACTTTTGCAATAGGAAAACCAGTGGCTTTCGATGCCAATGCTGATGATCTTGAAACTCTTGGGTTCATTTCGATTACAATCATTCTTCCATCCTTTGGATTGATGGCAAACTGAACATTTGAACCTCCTGTTTCAACTCCAATTTTTCTAAGACATGCAATCGATGCGTTTCTCATGACTTGGTACTCTTTATCCGTAAGGGTTAGGGCAGGGGCTACTGTAATCGAGTCACCCGTATGTATTCCCATTGGATCTAGGTTTTCAATTGAACAAACAATAATTGCATTATCTTTTTTGTCCCTTACAACCTCCATTTCAAATTCTTTCCAACCAACCAAAGACTCTTCAACTAGAACCTCGTTAGTTGGAGATAAATCTAGACCGTTTTTTATAATTTGAAAAAATTCTTGTTCTGTGTTTGCTACTCCTCCACCTGTGCCTCCGAGAGTAAATGAAGGTCTAATGATGGAAGGAACTCCAATTTTTTTGTAAGCCTCTTTTGCATCTTCTTCATTTCTGCATATGTATGATCTTGCCGACTCAAGACCAATTTCATTCATATTTTTTTTAAATTTTTCTCTATTTTCTGCATTATCAATAGCTTCAGCATTGGCTCCAATTAATTCAACATTATATTTTTTTAATATTCCTTTTTGATCTAAACTCATTGCAGCATTAAGCCCAGTTTGACCACCCATGGTTGGCAGTATTGCGTCAGGTTTTTCTTTTTTTATAATTTCTTCTAGAACCTGATCGTTTATAGGTTCAATATAAGTAATGTCTGCAACATTAGGATCGGTCATTATGGTTGCAGGATTAGAATTAACTAAAATAATTTTATATCCTTCTTGTCTTAATGCTTTGCATGCTTGTGATCCAGAGTAGTCAAATTCGCAAGCTTGTCCTATCACAATAGGACCAGCGCCAATAATCATGATTTTATTGATATCAGTTCTTTTTGGCATTTTTATCCACTTCTTTAATAAACTCTAAAAACAAATAATGACTATCATGAGGACCAGGACTTGCTTCTGGATGATATTGTACTGAAAAAGCTTTATATTTTTTTGATTTAATACCTTCGATAGATTGATCAAACAAAGATATATGGGTTACCTCTACATCATTAGGAATATTATCTTTATCAACTTCGAAACCATGATTTTGTGATGTAATTTCCACAAGATTATTATTTAAATTTTTTACAGGATGATTTGCTCCTCTATGTCCTTGATGCATTTTTTTTGTTTTACAGTTTAAAGCATGTGCAAGTAATTGATGACCTAAGCAAATACCAAAAGTTGGAATATTACTCTCTAATATTTTTTTTATAGTTTCATTTGCAAATTTTGAAGTAGCTGCAGGGTCTCCTGGTCCATTTGACAGAAAAACTCCATCAGGTTTTAATTCTGATATTTTATTAAAGTTTGTATCGGCTGGCACAACTGTTAATTTTGTTTTTAAATTAGAGAAATTTCTTAAAATATTTTTTTTACAGCCAAAGTCCAAAACTACAACATGGTATTTATGTTCATTATTTTTATTATAACCCTTTTCTTTTGACCATAATCCTTCATCATTCCAATTATAAATCTGTTGTGTGGTAACTTTCTTGGTAAGTTCCATTCCTTTTAAGCCAGGCCAGCTTTTGCATTCTTCAAGATATTTTTTTATTTCATTGGTATCACCATTTACAATTGTTGCTTTTAAAGCGCCTTTATTTCTAATTAAGTTTGTAATAGCCCTGGTGTCGACGCCTGCAATTCCTACAACTTCATTTTTTTTTAACCAATCATTTAGTTTTTCAAATGATCTATAATTTGAAGGTTCAGTTATTTCCTTTGCAAATATAACTCCTTTTAGCCAAACTTTTTCTGACTCTATATCTTCAAAGTTTGTCCCAACATTTCCAATATGAGGAAAAGTGAAGTTTATGATTTGATCAGAATAAGATGGGTCAGTTATAATTTCCTGGTAGCCAGTCATTGAAGTATTAAAACAAACCTCTCCAATAGAATGGCCTTCATGACCTATCCCTATTGCAGAAATAGATAATCCATTTTCGAAAACTAAAATACCTGTGGGTTGTGATGATAAAAAATTTAAATCTGCCTTTTTTTCCTTATTAAACAAAAATACAACTCATAGGTTAAGAATCAAAGTTTACAAAAAAACTTTGGCGTTAATTATGAAAAAGTCTTACACTCGTCAAGAAACTAAATTAAATAATCGTCATGACAATTTTTGAAAATGTGAACAACGCTTTAAGTGAATCGCTAAAAAGCAAGCAAAGTGATCGGGTGCTCACTTTAAGGGCAATAGTATCAGCAAAAAAAGACAAAGAAATCGAAAAAAGAACTCAGGATAAGAAAGAGGTTACAGATGAAGATATGATTTCTATTTTAAATAAAATGCTAAAACAAAGAAAAGAGTCAATAGAAATGTACCAAAAAGCAAGCAGACAAGATTTGGTCGATAAAGAAAATGCTGAAATCAAGATCATAGAAGAATTTTTACCACAACAGTTCAGCCAAGAAGAGGTTGAGAAAGTTTGCAATGAGGCAATTTCAAATATCGGTGCATCAAGCCTTAAAGACATGGGAAAAGTAATGGCAGTATTAAAAGAAAAATATTTGGGCAAAATGGATTTTTCTTTAGCCGGCAAGATATTAAAAGATAAGCTCAAAGGTTAATGAAGTATCCAAAAACTTACATTGATGAAATTAGAAATAGGTTAAAAGTTTCTGATGTAGTTAGATTAAAAGTTAATTTAAAAAAAAGAGGAAAAGAATTTATTGGGCTCTCTCCTTTTAAAAATGAAAAAACTCCCTCCTTTACTGTCAATGATGAAAAAGGGTTTTATCATTGTTTCAGTACAGCGGAACATGGAAATATTTTTGATTTCATTATGAAATTAGAAAATTTAAATTTTGGAGAAGCGGTAAAAATGCTTGCTCAAAGAGCTGGAATGCAACCATATCGTTTTACAAAAGAAGATGAAAAAATTGAAAAAGAAAATTTGAGAATTCAAAAATTATTTGAAATCTATTTTAA